>NZ_PNOZ01000056.1:0-41170 GCF_002879555.1 Verrucosispora sp. ts21
GCGGGGGTGGGTTAGGGGGTGCGGTGGTGGGCGAGGGTGGCGAAGGCGGTGAGGGACTCGGGGTTGGCCAGGGCGCCCTTGGCGGCGGCCTGGTCCACGGGAGTGCCGGTGAGGATCTTCTTGACCGGGACTTCGAGCTTCTTCGCCGACAGGGTGCGGGGGACGGCGCGTACCTGGTGGATCTCGTCGGGCACGTGCCGGGGTGACAGGGCGGTACGCAGCTCCCGGCAGATCTTCCTGCGCAACTCGTCGTCGAGGGTCAGGCCGTCGGCGAGCACCACGAACAGCAGGAGCTCACCCGCGCCGCCCTCGTCGTCCTCCAGGTGCACCACCACCGAGTCGACGACCTCGTCCAGTGCCTCCACCACCGAGTAGAACTCGGCGGTGCCCAGCCGTACGCCGCCCCGGTTGAGGGTGGCGTCGGAGCGGCCGGTGATCACACAACCGCCGCGCGAGTTGACGGTGATCCAGTCGCCGTGCCGCCAGACGCCCGGGTAGACGTCGAAGTACGCCTCCCGGTAGCGGACCCCGTCCGGGTCGTTCCAGAAGCCCACCGGCATGCTCGGCATCGGCTCGGTGATCACCAGCTCGCCGAGTTCACCGAGGACCGGGGTGCCGTCGGCGGAGCGGGCCTCGACCTTGGCGCCCAGCGCGCGGCAGGTGATCTCACCGGCGTACACCGGCAGCAGCGGCACGCCGCCGACGAACCCGGTGCACACGTCGGTGCCGCCGGACAGGGACTGGAGTTGCAGGTCACTGCCGACGGTGTCGTATACCCAGGTGAAGCCCTCGGCGGGCAGCGGCGCACCTGTGGAACCGACCCCGCGCAGCGCGGACAGGTCGGCGATCTCGCGCGGCACCAGGCCCGCTTTGCGGCAGGCCAGCAGGAACGGCGCGGAGGTGCCGAAGTAGGTGGTGCCGGACTCCTGCGCGAGCCGCCACAGCGCGCCCAGGTCTGGGTGGCCCGGGTTGCCGTCGAACAGCACGATCGCCGCGCCCACGGCCGGGGCGGAGACCAGGAAGTTCCACATCATCCAGCCGGTGGTGGTGAACCAGAAGAACCGGTCGGCCGGGCCCAGGTCGTGATGCAGGGCCAGCATCTTCAGGTGCTCCAGCAGAATGCCGCCGTGGCCGTGCACGATCGGCTTGGGCAGGCCGGTGGTGCCGGAGGAGTAGAGCACGTAGAGCGGATGGTCGAACGGCACCGGCGTGAAGGTCAACGGCTCGTCGGTCGCCGCCGCGAGTTCGGCCCAGGACAACGCGCCGTCCGGCGCGGGTGCCGCCGGGTCGAGGTAGGAGATGCCGACGGTGTGCCGCAGCGACGGCAGCGCGGCCCGGATCGCGGCCACCTCCGCCGAGCGGTCGACCGGCTTGTCGCCGTAGCGGTAGCCGTCCACCGCGACAAGCACCTTCGGCTCGATCTGCTGCCAGCGGTCGGTGACGCTGCGGGTGCCGAACTCCGGCGCGCAGGAGGAGAAGATCGCGCCGAGGCTCGCGGTGGCGAGCATCAGCACGTACGTCTCGGGGATGTTCGGGGCGTACGCGGCCACCCGGTCGCCGGTGGTGACGCCGAGGCGGCGCAGCCCGGCGGCCACCCGCCGGACCTGGTCGCGTAGCTGCGCGGCGGTCAGCACCTCGGGCTCGCGGGTCTGCCCGTACGCGAGCACCACCGGGTCGTCGTCGGCCCGACCGGGCATCCGCAGCACGTTCTGCGCGTAGTTGAGGGTGGCGTCGGGGAACCAGCGCGTACCCGGCATGTCGCGCCCGGACAGGGTGGCGGTCGGCGGGGTGTGCGCGATCACCTCGAAGTGGTCCCAGATGGAGCGCCAGAAGGCGTCCAGATCGGTGACCGACCACTGCCACAGCGCGTCGTAGTCGGCGAACTCCAACCCCCGGTGCTCGGCCAGCCAGCGCAGGTAAGCCCCGATCCGCGACCGCTGGAGCACGTCCGCCGGCGGCGTCCACAGCACGTCAGTCACTGCTCACTCCTCCCCTGGCCCGGCACGACGCTGTGCGGTGGGCCGTGGCGCCATCTTGCCCTACCCCGAAGCGCCATTCTCCGCAGCCGAACCCCGCAGGCGCATGTGCCCGGCCCACACGAGCGGACCCGGTTCGGTGGGTGCGGGCGAGAAGTCAGCCCGCCCGGTGGGCCTGGATGGCACGGCGGCGGGCCAGGCGGTGCGCCCGGCGGATCTCCGCCTCCCGCCAGCGCCGTTCGTCCTCAGGGGTCTCCGGCAGCACCGGTCGCACCGGCCGTGGCGCGCCGTCGACCTCGACGCCGACGAAGACGAGGTACGCGGTGGCCACCCGTACCGGCTCCTGCTCGGCCGAGTCCCAACGCTCGGCCATCACCCGTACGCCGATCTCCATCGAGGTCTGCCCGGTCCAGTTCACCTGGGCGTACGCGTGCACCAGGTCACCCACCCGGACCGCCTCGGAGAAGACGATCTCGTCGATGGCGGCGGTGACAGCCGTACCGCCGCTGTGTCGGGCCGCCGCCGCGCCGGCCACGTCGTCGACGAATTTCATGAGCACGCCGCCGTGCACGGTTCCGTAGAGGTTCACGTCGATCGCGGTCATGATCCGACTGAGCGTGACGCGGGAGTACGACGTGGGTTTACCTGGCATGGCGGAGAGGTGCTCGGTCATGTCGAAAACGGTACGGTGCGCGGATGCGACATCTGTGGAGCTTCCTCGCCGGTCTGGTGGTGGCGCCGGTCACCTGGGTGTTGGTCACTCTCGGGCAGGACGGGTCGGCCGGCACGGTGAACCGGTGGGTGGAGATCGGCACCTCGAACACGGCCAATCTCATCGAGCCGGCCGTCTACCTCGCGGTCGGCGGCATCGTGCTGGGCCTGCTCGGCACACTGCGCATCTCACCGCTCGGCCCGCTGGTGGCCGGGCTGCTGCTTGTCACTCCGTACATCGGGATGTTCGTCACGCCGTTCGGGGTGCGCGACCGCATCCCGGCGGACCGGGAGTTCCTCGGTGATCCGCTGCCGCTGCGTCTGCCGGTGGAGAACGGCACCCTGTTCCTGATCGGCATGCTGCTGCTGGTGGCGACGTTCAGCGGCCAACGCTGGCGCCGCTGGCCACAGCCGGTCGCCGCACCGATGCCGGCCTCGACCGCACCGCCGGCTCAGGCCGCAGCTCCGGAGCAGACCCTCACCGACTGGTCGCCGGTCGAGTCGAACGAGCAGGACACCGCCCCACTCACCCTCGGCTACCCGGACCCGACCCCGACCGAGCCGCTGCCCCGCCGTACCGGCCACACCTCGCCCTGGTCGGCCCCACCCGGCAACCTTCCCCGCCACGACGACACCCCCCGCTGACCCGGCTGATGAGGTTGGCGGCGATCCGGAGATCCATCCGCCGCCAACCTCATGATCAGCAGGGGCCGGGGTGGGCCCGGGTTCAGTCCTTGAGGAGCTGGCGGGCCATGACGATGCGCTGGACCTGGTTGGTGCCCTCGTAGATCTGGGTGATCTTGGCGTCGCGCATCATCCGCTCCACCGGGTAGTCCCGGGTGTAGCCGTAGCCGCCGAGCAGTTGCACCGCGTCGGTGGTGATCTCCATAGCGGCGTCCGAGGCGAAACACTTGGCCGCCGCACCGAAGTAGGTCAGGTCGGCGTCGCCGCGCTCGGAGCGGCCGGCGGCGGCGTACGTGAGCTGCCGGGCGGCCTCCAGCTTCATGCCCATGTCGGCGAGCATGAACTGCACACCCTGGAACTCCGCGACCGCCTTGCCGAACTGCTTGCGTTCGGCGACGTACCCCTTGGCGTAGTCGAGCGCGCCCTGGGCGATGCCGACGGCCTGGGCGGCGATGGTGACCCGGGTGTGGTCCAGGGTCTGCATCGCGGTGGCGAAACCGGTGCCCTCGGCACCGATCATCCGGTCCGCCGGGATCCGTACGTTGTCCAGGTAGACCTCGCGGGTCGGGGAGCCCTTGATGCCGAGCTTCTTCTCGGGTGCGCCGAAGCTCACTCCGGGGTCGGACTTCTCGACCACGAAGGCGGAGATGCCCCGCGACCGGGCGGCGGGGTCGGTGACCGCGAAGACGGTGTAGAACTCCGAGACACCGGCGTTGGTGATCCACCGCTTCACGCCGTTGAGCACCCAGTGATCACCATCACGTACCGCGCGGGTGGTCATCGAGGCCGCGTCGCTGCCGGCTTCCGGCTCGGACAGGCAGTACGAGAACATCGCCTCGCCGGACGCGACCGGGGGCAGGTACCGGCGCTTCAACTCCTCCGAACCGGCCAGCAGCAGCGGCATGGTGCCCAGCTTGTTCACCGCCGGAATGAGCGAGGACGAGGCGCAGGCCCGCGCCACCTCCTCGATCACGATGGCGGTGGCCAGCGCGTCCGCCCCGGCGCCGCCGTACTCTTCGGGGATGTGCGGGGCGTGGAAGTCAGCGGCGCGCAGCGCGTCGTACGACGCCTTCGGGAATTCTCCGGTCTCGTCCGCCTCAGCGGCGTGGGGCGCAACTTTCGCCACACAGATCTCGCGAACCGCCTCCCGGATTGCTTCATGTTCCTCGGGCAACCGATATGCGTCGAACGACCGTTCTGCGGCCATGCCGGCCCCTCCCCTTCACGGCTATCATGAGCAGTCTGTAGCGTCACGTGGACGCCCCCCGCGCAGACTGAAGGATAGCGACCACAGTTCAGCCGATGTTACCGGCGCGTAGGCTTGGCCATCACGGTGTACGCCGCCGCTCGGCGATGACAGAACCACAACAAACAACCCCTCCGGCGCCGGCCCGGCGCCGCTGCGGAACGCGACGCGATTGCGCGCCGCCAGTGCGAGCGGAGAGACAGGCGTGACCATCCCGTACCCGAACACCCAGCCGATGCCCGTCATCGCCGCGGTGACACCCCCCTCGGGTTCCTCCCGTCCTCGGGTGACCTTCCTCGGCACCGGTTACCTCGGCGCGACGTACGCCATCTGCTACGCAGAACTCGGCTACGAGGTGCTCGGCTACGACGTCGACCCGGACAAGATCGCCAAGCTGAACGCCGGTGAGGTGCCGATCCACGAGCCCGGCCTCGACGAACTGCTGCGGCGCAACCTCGCCGCCGGTCGGCTGCGGTTCAGCACCGACATCGCCGAGACCGCCGACTTCGGTGACGTGCACTTCATCTGCGTGGGCACCCCCCAGCGCGCCGACGGCATGGGCGCCGACCTGTCGTACGTCGAGGCGTCGGTGACCAGCCTGGCCCAGCACCTGACCCGCAAAGCGTTGATCGTCGGCAAGTCCACAGTCCCGGTCGGCACCGCTGACTGGGTCGAGCAGCTGGTCAGCAAGCACTCCCCCGCCGACCTCGGGGTCGAGGTCGCCTGGAGCCCCGAGTTCCTCCAGGAGGGCTTCGCCGTCGACGACGTGCTGCGACCGAACCGGATCGTGGTCGGCGTCAAGAGCGAGTGGGCCAACGGCATGCTCTACGCGGCGCACAAGGGCGTGTTCGACCTGGCCGCCACCGAGGACCGCGAGGTGCCCCTGGTGGTCACCGACTTCGCCACCGCCGAGCTGGTCAAGGTCGCCGCGAACGCCTTCCTGGCCACCAAGATCTCCTTCATCAACGCGATGGCCGAGGTCTGCGAGGTCGCCGGCGGCGACGTCACCCAACTGGCCCGGGCCATCGGGTACGACCCCCGCATCGGCAACCGGTTCCTCCAGGCCGGTCTCGGCTTCGGCGGCGCCTGCCTGCCCAAGGACATCCGCGCCTTCCAGGCCCGCGCCCAGGAACTCGGCGCCGGTGAGGCGCTGCGCTTCCTGCACGAGGTCGACCTGATCAACCTGCGTCGCCGTACCCGCGTACTCCACCTCGCCGCCGAGCTGCTCGACCGCCGCTACGGGCCCGCGGGCCCCGACCTGTCCGGCACCCGCATCGCCGTGTTGGGCGCGACCTTCAAACCCAACACCGACGACGTACGCGACGCGCCGGCCCTCGCCGTCGCCGCGCTGCTGCGCAAGGCCGGCGCGGACGTGCACGTCTACGACCCGCAGGGCATCGACAACGCCCGCCGGGCGGTACCGGAGCTGACCTACGAGCCGGGCATGGCCGAGGCGGTGACCGGCGCCGACCTGGTCTGCGTGCTCACCGAATGGGCCGACTTCCGCAACGCCGACCCGACCGTCCTCGGTGAGCTGGTCGGCGGGCGGCGGGTGATCGACGCCCGCAACTGCCTCGACTCGACGCTGTGGACGCAGGCGGGGTGGGAGTACCGGGGGTTGGGCCGTCCCTGACCTGACTTCCACGGTCCCCGTCGTCGTGTCCTGGTCAGGGATGCGGGGTGGACAGCTGTGGGGGTGACCCGCCGACAAGTGTCGAATTCCGGGGCCGCATTGGGCATGCTGCGACAGTGGGAATCCACAGTGTGGGTGGAGGGGTGTCGTGGCGACCTTTCAGTGCTCCTCGTGCCAGCAGGAGATCAAGCCGGCGGTCCGTTGCCCGCACTGCGGCGCGCACCAGCCACAGTGGGCCGAGCACCTGGCGGAGATCGAGCGGTCCATCGCGGAGATGAAGGCGCGCGAGGCCGCGATCGCCAGCGAACAACGGCAGCTCGCGTCCAAGATGCAGGCCGCCATCTTCCAGCGGGACACCCTGGCGCACGCCGGTAACGTCGGCGACGGTCGGACCCGGCAGGCCGGTCGGACCCGCCGGGTGCTGCGCCGCCGACCGGCCTACAAGTCGCCTGGTGCCGGCACCGTCCCACCCACCCGGCGCAAGCCGAGCGACGGTGGTCCACCGCCACCACGGGTGCCACGGCAGGGCGCCACCGACGGCGCCGAGGATCTGCCGCCGACCACGCCGATCTGGCTGGACGCCGACAATCCGGAGCATCCGCCGGAGGCCTCCTCGCGGGAGGTCCAGAACATCCCCCTCGGCCTCGGCGCGCTGCTGCTCGGCGTGGCCGCCGTGGTCTTCGCCGTCCTCGCGACCAGTTCGATGGATGCGCTGACCCGCCTCGGCATCCTGCTGCTCGCCACCGTCCTCATGTTGCTCGCCCCGCCGGTGCTCACCAAGCGCGGGCTGACCTCGACCGCCGAGACCATCGCCGCGGTGGGACTGCTGCTGGTGCCGCTCGCCGGGTACGCGCTGTGGGCGGTGAACCGGATCGGCGGCGGCTCCGGAGCCCTCTTCGCCGGTGTCATCTTCGCGGTGACCGCCGCCGTCTCCGTCGGGTACGCCGGACTGACCCGGCTCCGCGCTCCCCGCTTCGCCGCCGTGCTGGCCGCCCAGCCGGTGGTGCCACTGCTGGCGTACGAGCGGATCAGCGGCCCCGCCGGTTGGGCGCTGGTGTTGACAGTGGTGGCCGTGCTCGACCTCTGGCTGGCGCGCTCGCCGGTCACCGTGCAACGACCGGCCGTCGACGGGTCGACCGATGCCGCACCGGCTGGGGCGGCCACCCCGCGCCAGCGCACCGCCGACGGGCGGCCCGAGGGCGCGCCGGAGGAGTCCGGTGAGCTGATCGACCCCGTCGTCGGCACCCCCGCCGCTGCACCCGCGCAGCCGGTGCCGGGGCTACGGGAGCTGACCTGGGCGCTGCACGGCGTCGCCGTCGTGCTCGCCCTCGGCTACGCGGTGACCGCCCTGCTGCGCACCGCCACCGTGCCGGGTGCGATCGGCGCCGGGCTGGTGCTGCTGCTCGCCGCCACCGTCTGCCTGGCCGGCACGCTGCTACTGCGCCGCCCGCCGCTGCCCGACATCGGCGCGGGGGTGCTCACCCTCGCCGTCATCGGCGCCCTCGGCCGCGTCGCCTCGGTGGCGTTGCCCGGCCGCTCGCTGCTGCTGATCGCGGCGGTCATCGCGGCCACCGGTCTGGTGGTGCGGGCGGTGCCCGAGTCGGCCCGTCGCGGCCCACAACTGGCCTCCGCGATAGCGCTCACGGTCAGCGGAGTGGTGGTGGCCGGCAGCGCCCTGCGCGCCGGAATCGCACCCGTCGAGGCCGCGCTGCCGGCCTGGGCCGCCAACCTCGACCGGTACCCGGCCGAACTGGCCGCCGCCGCAGGGCCTGCCGGCTGGCAGCTCGCCGCCAGCGCCTTTCTGCTGACCGTGGCGGCGGTGGTGGCGCTGCCCGCCGAGATACGCCGCGAGTTCGCGGTGACCGGTGCCGCGTTGACTGCCCTCGCCGTACCCGCCTCGTTCGGGTTGAGCTGGTCGGTCGCGCCGTGGCCGATGGTGCTGACCGCGATCGGCATCGGTGCGATCGGGTTGTCCGCCCGGACGACCCGGGCCGCCCGGGCGCACGCGGTGGCGGCTGCCGTCGTCGGTCTGGCCGGTGCCGGAGCGGCGTTGGCCCGGCCCGCGCTGACCGCCGCCGTGCTGCTCGCCTTCGTCGTGGCCGGCGTGCTGATCGCCGTCGCCCCTCGGATCCGGCTCGCGCCGGCCGCCGCCGACGAGATCTCCGCCTGGGCGGCCGGCGGTGCGGCCTTCGCCCTGCCCGGGGCGGTGGCCGCGTTCGTCGCCGCCCTCCGGTACGGCGAACCGACGTTGACTCCGGCGAGCCTGCGCGAGGCGACAGTGCCGGTGCTGGCGGCCAGCTTCCTCGCCGTCTGCGTGACGCTCGGCTACGCCGCGATCGTCCAGGTGTCCCAGCGGCACATTCCGATGCCACTGTCGGTGGGGGCCGGCCTCGGTGCGCTGGTGGTCGCGGCTGCCGGATTCGGGGCACCCGGTGCCACCGTGGCGGACGCCTGGGTCAGCGCGTTGCTGCTGGTCGCCGCCGTACTCCTCTTCCTGGCCCCGTCGATCGACGCGGGACGTCGCTCCGACCTGACGATGGACGGCTCCGACCTGGCCGCCGCGGCGGTGACCGCGGCCCTGGTCGCCACGCTGCTGAGGATCGGCACGGTGCTCGCCCCCGGCGGACAACTCGCCGTCGCCGCGGCGTTGGTCCTGGTGGTCGCCGTCGCCGCGCGGGCGATGCCGGAACAGTGGCGACGCGGTCCGGTGCTCGGCCTCGCGGTCGGCGGTGTGCTGATCGGCCTGCTGGCCGGCTGGATGGCGCTGCGCGGTGGCGTCGGCGTCCTGGCGACCCCCGGTCCGATCTGGAACGGCGACCTCAGCGGGTGGCCGGCCGCACCGACCGGTGGCACCACCTGGCAGGCCCCCATCGCGCTGGCTCTGCTGGCGCTCGCCGCCGCCATCCTGCTGCCGCCGCCGTGGCGCTACGACGTGGCCGGCGTGGCGGCGGTCCTGGCCACCATCGGTGCCCCGGCCGCGTTCGACCTGTCCTGGTGGTCGCCGGTCGTGATCGGCGGCATGGTCGCCGCCGTGTTCGCGATGGCGGCCGTCGCCTCCGTCGACCCCCGCGCCGCCCTGTCCAGGATCACCGTCGCCGGGGTGGTCGCGCTGCATGCCGCCGGTGCGGGCCTGGTCCGCCCGTGGACCACCGCGCTGGCGCTGATCAGCGTCGTGGTGATCGGTGCGGTGGTGGCGGCGTTGGCCCGTTCGATGTCGGTTTCCTTCGTCGAGGACATCCGGGCCGAGGGGATGCCGCCGCACCTGGCGCAGATCGGCGGAGCGGCCGTGGGGGCGGCGTTGCTGGCGTTGCCGGGTGCCACGGCCGCGCTGGCCGCCGAGTTCGGTCACCCGCCGCAGGCCATCCTCACCGCCGGTCTGGCCGCCACCAGTCTCGGCCTGGCCGTGGTCGCCGGGGTCCGCGGGCTGATCCCGCAGTACCTGCCCTGGGCGAGCGCCGGTGTGGTCGGCGGCGCGGTGGTGACCGCGCTGGCCGCCGTACCGCTGGGTCTGCAGGTCGGGGTGTACGCGGCCGCGGCTGCCCTGCTCGGGGTGCTCGCCGAGCTGGTCCGTGAGGCGACGGAGCCTCCCGCCGATCCGATCCAGCCGCCGCGCCGCTGGACGGTGCTGCTGGACGGGGCGATCCGGCGGACTCCCGACGACGGTCTGCGTCCCCGCTGGCGGGTGAGCCCGGCTGCGGGGGCGTTGGGTGCCGCCGCTCTGCCGACCCTGTTGGCGGTGATCTCCATCGCGCCGGCGTTGTCGGCCGCCCTGGTCGACCCGATCCGTACGCTCCGCCGGGTCTGGCAGGGGCCACCACCGGAGTTGCTCGACCCACCGGCTGCGGCGGTCAACCCGACGCACGTGCTGACCGCGTTGCTGCTGACTGCGACGGCGGCGCTGGCGGCCACCGGATTCAGCGCCGGTCGACGCTCCCGGGCGGTGCCGGTGGTGCTGCCGGGTGCCGCGATCACCCTGTTGATCGCCCCGATCGCGCTGGGCAGTGGCTGGCCGATGAGCACCCGGGCGGCGCTCGTGGTGTTCACCATCTCGATGCTGGGACTGGCGTTGACGCCGCCACCGTCCCTCGTGGAGCGGGCGCGTTCGCTGCGGCTGGCCCGGGTACTCGTCTTCCTGATCGGCCTGGCGGCCGGCGGGGCGGGCCTGGCCGGCAGCCTCGCCACCCGGGAGCTGACCCTGCTCAGCCTCGGCGGTGCGGTCGGGGTCGGCGTGGTGGCGGCGTTGTTCGGCACCACCTCGCGGGCCCGCATCCTCGGCTGGCTGTTCGCCTCGCTGATGGCGCAACTGTTCGTGCTCACCGTGGGCCTGGTGGCCGGGCTCGCGCCGGTGTGGTCCGCCTTCGGGGTGCTCGCGGTCGGTGCCGCGTTGCAGGTCTTCGCCGCCCGACTGCCTCGACTGCGTCGCCCCGAGGCACGGGTGGAGGCCGCCACTGTGGAATGGAGCGGCCACGCCGCCGCCCTGATCGCGCTGGCTCTGGCCTTCGACTCGCCGCGGCACATCGCCGCGCTGCTGGCCGGCTGGGGCGCGGTGCTCGGCGTCGCGGCGATGCGGCCGGGGCGTCGACCGGTGGAGCGGCGGATCCTGTTCTGGGCGGTGGTGATCTGCGAGATCACCGCCTGGTGGATCCTGATGTGGGTGGCCGACGTGGCGCTGCCCGAGGCGTACACGCTGCCGTTCGCCGCGTTGGCCCTGCTGGTCGGCGTCCTGGAACTGCGGCAGCGGGCCGACATGAGCAGTTGGGTGGCGTACGGTCCGGCGCTGGTGGCCGCCTTCGTACCGACCCTGGCGATCGTGCTGGCCACGGATTCGAGCACGCTGCGTCAGGTGCTGCTGCTGCTCGGTGCGGTGGCCGTGCTGGTCTTCGGGTCGATGAGCCAGCAGCAGGCGCCGGTCATCGTGGGTGCGGTGGTGACCGCCATCGCGGCGGTGCACGCCCTGTTCAGCCTCGGCCCCTGGCTGGCGTTGATCCCGGTCGGGTTCCTGCTGCTGATCCTCGGCGCGAGCAACGAGCGTCGCCGACGCGCCCAGGAACGCCTCCAGACCGCGCTGCGGGGCATGCGCTGACGCCTCTACCGCGCCGCGCGTAGTCGGAGCAGGTGCGCGGCGGTGTGCGCGACGACCGGGTCGGCGTCCGCCGACAGGTCGGCGAGGGCCTGTGCGGCGGTGTCCCCCGGGATGTCCGCCAGCGCCCCCACCAGCCGTCGACGGGTGGCCGCGTCGGCGGCGGCATCGAGGCGTCCGACCAGGCGGGCGGAGATCTGCTCCGCCAGGGCGGCCTCCCCGGCGAGCACGCTCAGCGCGTCGGCCGCGTCGACGTCACCGGCCTCCTCGACGACCATGTCGACGAGGGTGGGAACCGCGTCGGCGACGCCACGGGCCCCGAGCGCCAGGGCCGCGTACCGGCCGACCGCGAGGTCCGCGTTGGCGAGGGCGTCCCGCAACAGTACGGTCGCAGCGTCGCTCGGGATCTCGGCGATGGCTTCGACGGCCCGTCTGCGTACCTCGGCCGTCGGTGCGTCGAGGCCCTCCGCCAGCAGCGCCAGCCCACCCTCGCCCGACTGCGCCAACGCCCAGCGCAGAGTGCCGGCGACGTTCGGATCCTCTTCGCTCAGCACCGCCTCGACCAGCGCCTCCACCGGCATCGCTGCCGCGCGCGGCAGCGACAGGGCGGCGCGTTGACGTTCACCGGCACTGTCCGACCGCAGCGCCTGAAGGAGCGCCACGATCTGGAGCACCTCCGCCCAGTCGGCGGGTTCCGCGGCACCGACTCGACGAAGTCGGGTGAGCAGGTCCGTTTCGGCAGCGATGCGGTTCCGGGTCTGCCGGATGAGGTCGTCCACGAGCGCCGCAGGCGTGAAACCGGGGTCGTCGAGGGCCCGCCGGACCTCCCGCAGCGACAGCCCCAACGACCGCAGGCTCTCGATGTGGAAGATCCGCCGGATGTCCTCGTCCGCGTACTCCCGATAGCCGGACCCGGTCCGACCCGTCGGCCGCACCAGCCCGAGCGCCTCGTAGTGCCGCAGCATCCGGGCACTGACCCCGGACCTGCGGGCCACCTCACCGATCAACACGGCCCGTCCCCCTCCTGCCCGTCACTCGGCATCCTGGTGGGCCGGGCCGAGGGCGACGATGCGTTTCGCCTCCTCGACGGCGAAGTCGAAGCCGGTGTCCGGGTCGCGCCAGAGCCGCTCGGTGGCGATCGCGTGCTGGCGTACCCGCGGGTCGGGATGGGTCGTCGCGGCGCGCAGCACCGGCATGATCACCTCGCCGAGCCCGACCAGTGCCCGGCTGAGGCTCAGCTGCGTCTCCCGCTCGCCGCGCCCGAGCTGCGTCGCCAGCACCGCGACCAACCCGGATTCCGCACCTTCCGGCACGAGTACGACCGCGGCCCGCCAGGCGCTGCGCGCCACCTCGTCGTCGGCGTCGGTCAGCAGCTCGCGCGTGATCGCCGGCCAGGCCCGCCGGTCCCCGATCTTGGACAGCGTGTGCAACGCCTGGCTGCGCGCCTGCCCGGACGCCGAGCGCAGTTCCTCGATCAGCCTGGGAACCGTCACCGAGGCCGGCTGTCGGGTGAGCGCCCAGGTGAGCATCTCGCGCACGAAGAACTCCGGCTCGACCGCGCACCGCTCGACAAGCACGTCCACAACCTGCGGATCCGGGGTCGTCCCGGCCGCCAACGCCACCCGCAACCGCACCGACGAACTACCGTGCGCCAACCCCGCACCCACCTGCCCCGCCTGCGCACCCCGCCCCGCCTGCGCACCCCGCTCTGTCTGCGCGCCCTGCGCGCCCTGTGCGGCCTGCGTAGCCCGCTCTGACTCGGCCACTGCAAATCACCCCCGCGCCCAGTCCACCCCTTCTCACGATGTCAAGGTCAACCCCACCCCCGTCATCACCGCCGCACCGCTACGCCGAGACGGCAAACACGCAGCAGCAGAACCCCACCATTACGGCGTAACGGAGTCGAGAAGAGCTAAACAAACCGGGGGGTCGAGAAGAGCTGAGCCACCAGGACAGCCCGCCCAGGGCAGGGCTGGGGGGCGACCGTCCCCGGCGCAGGGATCAAGCCTGACCGCCCGGAGCCGGGGACGGTCGCCCCCCAGCCCCAACCGCAACCAGCGAAAACCGCAACCAGCGAAACCCGCCAGCAGAAAACCTAAGCCAGAGAAGCCCGCAGAGCCGCGTCCTTCTCCGCGACCAACTGCTCCAGATCGGCCTGGTACGCCGACATCCGGTCGAGCAGGGCCGGGTCGGACGCACCCAGGATGCGGACCGCGAGCAGTCCCGCGTTGCGGGCGTTGCCGATCGACACGGTGGCCACCGGCACACCGGCCGGCATCTGCACGATCGACAGCAGCGAGTCCATGCCGTCGAGGTGCTTCAGCGGCACCGGGACTCCGATCACCGGCAGCGGCGTGACCGAGGCGATCATGCCGGGCAGGGCGGCGGCACCACCCGCACCGGCGATGATGACCTTGAGGCCCCGCCCGGCGGCGGCCCGCCCGTAGTCGATCATCTTGACCGGGGTGCGGTGCGCGGAGACGACCTCGACCTCGTACGGCACCTCGAACTCGGCGAGCACCTCGGCGGCGGCCTTCATGGTCGGCCAGTCCGAGTCGCTGCCCATGATCAAACCAACGGTGCTCACGCCGTTCCCTCCGTACCGTCGCGCAGCCAGCGCATCGCCCGTGCGGCGCGGGCGCGTACCTCGTCCAGGTCGTCACCGAGCACCGTGACGTGCCCGATCTTGCGGCCGGGGCGGACCTGCTTGCCGTAGAGGTGCACCCGGGCGGTCGGTTCGGCGGCGAAGAGGTGGTGCAGCCGCTCGTCGATGGGCATGCCGCCAGGCTCACCGCCGAGCACGTTCGCCATCACCACCACCGGCGCGGTCAGCGCGGTGTCGCCCATCGGGTAGTCCAGCACCGCCCGCAGGTGCTGCTCGAACTGCGAGGTCCGGGCGCCTTCGATGGTCCAGTGCCCGGAGTTGTGCGGGCGCATCGCCAACTCGTTGACCAGCAGTCGGCTGCCGCTGGACGTCGAGGGGTCGGCGACCTCGAACAGCTCCACCGCCAGCAACCCCACCACGCCGAGCGCGGTGGCCAGGTCGATGCCGAGCTGCTGGGCGGCCACCGCCAGTTCCTCGGGCAGGTCCGGCGCGGGCGCGAGCACCTCGACGCAGATCCCGTCGCGCTGCACCGTCTCCACCACGGGATAGACGGCGACCTGCCCGAACGGGGACCGGGCCACCTGCACGGCCAGTTCGCGGCGCAGCGCCACCCGTTCCTCGACGATCAGCTTGGTGCCGCCGGCGAGCAGCGTCTCGGCCAGCTCGGTGGCCTGCGCGGCGTCGCCGACCGGCCAGACTCCCCGACCGTCGTATCCACCCCGGGCGGCCTTGACCATCACCGGCCAGCCCACCTCGTCGCCGAAGGCCACCAGGTCGGCCGTCGACTCGACGGGCCGCCAGGCCGGGTTCGGGGCGGCCATCGCGTCGAGCCGCTCCCGCATCACCCGCTTGTCCTGGGCGTGCACCAGGGCGTTCGCCGGCGGGTAGAGCTTCACCCCTTCGCCGGCCAGGGCGCGGATGTGCTCGGTCGGGACGTGCTCGTGGTCGAAGGTGACCACGTCACACGCCTTGGCGAAGGTGCGCAGTGCGGCCAGGTCGGTGTGGTCGCCGTACTGGACGTCGGCGGCCACCAGGGCCGCCCCGTCGTCCGGCGTGAGCGCGAGAACGCGCAGCGACTGGCCGAGGGCGATCGCGGCCTGGTGGGTCATCCGGGCCAGCTGGCCACCACCCACCATGCCGACAACAGGCAGACCGGTACGGGAATCCATAGCCGCGCCAGCCTATCGGGGCCGGTCGGGACGCTGCCCGGCGGATCCGGCTCAGGTCAGCTGCGCCACCAGGTCCTCGACCGTGTCGACCGGCCGCTGACAGACGAAACCCCGGCAGACGTACGCGGCGGACCCGCCGTCGAGCAACGGCCGGTCGGCCAGCAGCGGTACGCCGGCCTGGTCCGGCTGCCCGGCCACGATCACCGCGCCGGGCGGGGCGTGCCGGTGCGCCGCCGCGACCAGCGGGTCACCGGCGGGGTCGGCGGTGACCACCGCGATCTCGTACGGCCCGGAGAGCAGCGCCTCGCCCACCGTCGCCGCGTAGCCGGTGAACCGGGCGTGCCGCCCGACGATCGGCGCGACGGTGGACAGGGCCGCCTCGGCGACCTCCCGGTAGCGGGTCTGCCCGGTCAACGCCGAGTACGCCACAAGCGCGGCAGCGATCGCGGAACGCCCCGAGGGGGTGGCGTTGTCGGTCGGATCGGCGGGGCGGGCCACCAGCTGCTCGGCGTCGTCGGCGGTGTCGTAGAACGCGCCACCGGGGGCGGCGAAGTGCGCCAGCGCGGTGTCCAGCAGTTGCCCGGCCCACTCCAGCCAACGTCCTTCACCGGTGACCTGGTGCATGGCGCAGAACGCCTCGGCCACGCAGCCGTAGTCCTCGAGCACGCCGGCCGGCTCGCCGACCCGACCGTCCCGCGAGGCGCGCCGCAGCCGCCCGTCGACCAGGTGCACCCGGGCGAGGTACTCGGCGGTGTCGCGCATCGCGCCGTCGGCGACGATGGTGACCCCCTCCAGCAGGTTGGCCTCCCCCTCGGTGCCGATCCGACCGGAGGTCTCGACCAGCCGGACGAACTCGGCGAGCGCGGTGACGGCCAGGCCGTTCCAGGCGGCCACCACCTTGTCGTCGCGAGCCGGCTGCGGGCGGGTGTCCCGGGCGGCGAGCAGCCGGCGTACGACGTCCTGCCAGCGCTCCCGTACGGCCGGGTCGGCGTCGTCGACGTCGCGGGCCAGCTTCAGCACGCTGGTGCCGTGCTCGAAGGTGCCGCTCTCGGTGACAGCGAACAGGTCGGCGGCCCACCGGCCGTCCTCGTCGCCCAGCACCTCGACGAGTTGGGCCGGCGTCCAGACGTAGGTGAGCCCTTCGACGCCTTCGGTGTCGGCGTCCAGCGCGGAGGCGAACCCCTGGCCGGGTCGGTGCAGCTCGTCGGCGAGGAACCGGGCGATGTCCCGGGCCACCCGCAGTGCCAGCGCGTCACCGGTGAGCCGCCACAGCTGGGTGTAGACCCGCAGCAGCAGCGCGTTGTCGTAGAGCATCTTCTCGAAGTGCGGCACGGTCCAGTGCCCGTCCACCGAGTACCGGGCGAAGCCGCCGGCGAGCTGGTCGTGGATGCCGCCCCGGGCCATCGCCTCGCAGGTGTGCCGGACCATCTCCAGGCTCTGCGGCGAGCCGGTGCGCTGGTGGTGGCGGAGCAGGAAGAGCAGGTTCAGGTGCGGCGGGAACTTCGGTGCGCCACCGAAGCCGCCGTTGGTCTCGTCGTACTCGCTTGCCAGTTGGGTGGCGGCGGCGTCGAGCAGGTCGGCGGTGAGCGGGGCGGTGGGGCCGCCGACGGCCTGGGCCCCGCCGACCGCCTCGACCACCGCGGCACCCTGCCGCAGTACGGCGTCGCGCTGCTCACGCCACGCGGTGCCGACCGACTCCAGCAGCCGGACGAAGTTCTGCCGGGGGAAGTACGTTCCACAGTAGAACGGGGTGCCGTCCGGGGTCGCGAAGACCGTCATCGGCCAGCCACCCTGGCCGGTCATCGCCTGGGTGGCGGTCATGTAGACCGCGTCGACGTCGGGCCGCTCCTCACGGTCCACCTTGATCGACACGAAGCCCTCGTTGAGCAGCCGACCGACACCCTCGTTCTCGAACGACTCGTGCGCCATGACGTGACACCAGTGACACGCGGAGTAACCGACTGAGATCAACACCGGCACGTCGCGCCGCTTGGCCTCGGCGAACGCCTCGTCACACCAGGGCCACCAGTCCACCGGATTGTCCGCGTGCTGGAGCAGGTAGGGGCTTGTGGCGTGAGCGAGTCGATTCACCCCCCGACCCTACCCATCCGCCACCGTCCGTCATGAGGTTGGCGGCACAGGTTGAGCGCAGGAGTCAGGAGGCACCGTCGGCGCGCAGCGGGAGGACGTTTGTAGGGGTCTGGCGGGCCAGGGAGTTGAGCACGGCGGCGATCTTGTCGGCGGGCATCGGCTTGAAGAAGTGGTAGCCCTGGGCGGCGGTGCAACCCAGCTCGGTCAGGGCCGAGCGTTGGGCGGCGGTCTCCACGCCCTCGGCCACCACCCGCAGGCCCAGCTCGTGGGCCATCCCGACGGTGTAGCGCACGATGGCCGCCGCCTCGGGCGACTCACCCATCCGCAGGACGAACGAACGGTCGACCTTGAGTTCGTCCACGGCGACGCGGGCGAGGAAGCTGAGCGAGGAGAAGCCGGTGCCGAAGTCGTCGACCGCCAGTTGGACGCCCATCGCCCGCAGGGCGGAGAGCACCTGGTCGATGACCTCCAGCTCGCTCATCACCACGGTTTCGGTGATCTCCAGGACCAGCCGGCCCGCCGGCACCTGATGCCGGCACAACGCCTCGGCGATCTCGTTGGGCAACCGGGGGTCCAGCAGACTCCGGGCGGAGAGGTTGACGGAGATGGGGATGTCCAGACCCTCGCAGGCCCAACCGGCGGCCACCGCCAACGCCTTGTCCAGTACGTACCGGGTGAAGCTGCCCAGCTGGTCGCTGTTCTCCACCGCCCGGATGAAGTCAGCGGGACTGAGCAGGCCCCGGCGTGGATGTCGCCACCGGATCAACGCTTCCACGCCGGTCGGCGCCCCGGTGGCCAGGTCCACTGCCGGCTGCAACACCAGGACCAGCTGGTCGTCGGTCTGCAACGCCTCACGCAGCTCGGCGAGCAGGGCCAGCTGATCGGTGCTTGCCGCATCCCGCGTGCTGTCGTACGTGGCCACGCTTTCGCCACCCGACTTGGCCTGGTACATCGCGATGTCGGCTCGGCGCAGCAACTCGGTCAGGTCGGCGGTGCCGGCGGCGGCGACCACCACCCCGACGGACACCTCGACGGACATCCGCACCCCGGCCACCTCGGCCGGCGCGGCCAGCCGCTCGGCGACCTCCCGCGCCTGACGCAGGGCGTACGCCAGCGCAGCGGTGTGGTCCCCCAGCACCGGCACCGACGTCAGCAGCAGCGCGAACTCGTCTCCGCCGAGCCGGGCCAGCAGGTCACCGGGGCGGGTCAGGGCGGTGAGCCGGTTGGCGGTCAGCCGCAACAACTGGTCGCCGGCCGCGTGCCCGAGCGTGTCGTTGACCTCTTTGAACTGGTCGACGTCCAGCAGCAGCAGCGCGACCGGATGATCGTGGGCGAGCTGCCGCAGCGCCTGATCACCCTGGCTGAGCAGGGCGGCCCGGTTGACCAGCCCGGTCAACGGATCGTGCACCGCCTCGTACGACGAACGCGCGGTGACCAGTCGCAGCTCCCGGTGCGTCGCCGCGTCGTGCAGCGCGGCGGCCAAGGCGTCGGCGTACGCGGCGAGGGCGTCGCGTTCCCGCCCGCTGGACGGGGCGGTACGCGGCAGACGCACCCGCAGCCGGCCCACCCGGGTGTCGCCCACCGACAGGTCACGGACCAGTTCTTCCGAGTCGGCCACGTCCCTGGGCGGCGGTATCTCGCGGTCGACCAGGCGCCCACCGGGGTCGCCCCGGTAGCGCCACCAGCGCCCGTCGGCCCGGGCCACCTCCACGTCGACGATCTCCGCCTCGAACAGCGCCAGCGCGCCGGTGACCCCCGCCACCGCCACCCCGCGCTCGTCGAGTTGGTTGAGCGCTGCCGTGGCCTCGGCGAACGACCGCCACGTGCGTCGCTCGCGGTCGTCGCGCAGCCGCTGCCGGTACGTCTGCTGCAGCAGCCAGAGCAGGACGGGCAGCAGCAACAACCACCGCAGGTCGATCTCGATGAGCACCACGACGAGTACGCCGACCACCAGGTTGCCGACGAACATCAGCAGCTTGCCGCGCAGCGCGGCGAGCAGCGGGCGGCCGATCGACATGCCGTGGCGTACCGACAGCATGAACCCGCCCAGCGCCGCGCCCGCCAGCAGATAGGTGACCGCCCCGGCGGTGACCGCGAGCGCGAGTGCCGGCGTCAGGGGGGCCAGCAGCGGCTGACCGATGGCGGTGGTGACTGCCACCGCCAGCGCGACGGCGGCCGTCTGGGCCCCGGCGATGCGGGCGACCTCCCAGGTGGTCCGGCCTTCGTCCACGATGGTCATGGCCGTCCAGGCCAGCGCGACGCCGAGCATGGCCGCTGCGGGCAGCCACCCGGGCGGCACCAGGTGCAGGCAGACGATCAGCGCCGCCTCGGCCCAGGTGACGCTGACGACGCCGGCGGCGGCCCGGAACCGCAACCGGGCCAGCTGCGACAGGGCGAAGGCGGCCACCGCGATGCCGAACCGGGCCGGCCCACCGAGCGGGTCGTCGACCGGTAGCCGCGCGGGGAGACTCAGACCGACGACGGCCGCGACAAGTGCGGTGCACAGGACTGCGGCCGTGAGCAGATGCAACCCGAGTGGGGTTCCACGGCCATCGGGCCGATCGATCGAGTGACCGGCCCTGCCGGAGGTCACCGACCTCCTCCTGCCGGCCGACGGGAGGACACGTGAGCGGCGGACACGATCGCCATGCTCATCGACGCCCCCTCCCGCGCAGCTTGAGGACTTCCGGTCCCCCGGCGGAAGGCTAAGCCAAACGCGGTGGTCGCAACAGGGGGCGACCATCCGGTTCGACGTGAATCATGCCCCGCTCAACCGTCCCGGTGCTGCTGGTGCCGGTTGGCGGCGTCCACGGATGAATCCGCCGTGACGGTCCCATCTGTCGGATCACTGACCGTCCGGCCCGCGGCGTCCCGGCGCACTTCGGGCTGCTGGGCGGGGAACTCGTCGGGCAGCCTGCGCAGGCGGGCGTTCATGTTACGGATCAACAGCACGGTCGCGGCGCCCAGAACCAGGATGAGGAACAGGCCCATCGGACCGGCCAGACCACCCGTCCGGGTGTCCCCGAAGTTGTTCTGCGCGAGCACCTGGACAGCGGTCAGCATGGAATTCCTCCGAAATGCGGTATCCGGCCAGGATAACCGGCCGGCAGGTCAGCGGGCATGGGCCGTCTGCCGTACGCCCGCGAACAGGTCGGACTCGGGCAGCGGGCTGTCGACCAGCGACCGGGCCAGCTGGAAGTCCTCCGTCGGCCAGGCCCGCTGCTGAAGCTCCATCGGCACCTGGAACCAGAAGCCGTCCGGGTCGACCTGGGTGGCGTGGGCCCGCAGCGCGTCGTCCCGAACCGGGAAGTATTCGGCGCAATCCACCCGGGTGGTGATCCGGGGACCCTTGTCGATGCGGCCCTCCCAGCGGGTCAGCCACTCCTCGTACGGGGACTCGGCCCCGGTGGCCAGGATGGCCTCGTGCAACGCCAGGATCTTGCCCTTGGAGAACCCGATGTCGTAGTAGAGCTTCAGCGGCTGCCACGGCTCGCCCAGCTCGGGGTAGCGCTCCGCGTCACCGGCCGCCTCGAAGGCCGCCACGCTGATCTTGTGGCACATGATGTGGTCGGGGTGCGGGTAGCCACCCTCCTCGTCGTACGTGGTGACGACGTGCGGGCGGAACTCACGCATCAGGCGCACCAGCGGACCGGCGGCCACCTCGACATCCTGCAGGGCGAAGCAGCCCTCGGGCAGCGGCGGCAGCGGATCGCCCTCGGGCAGGCCCGAGTCGACGAAGCCCAGCCAGGCCTGCTCGACGCCGAGGATGGCGCGAGCCGCGTCCATCTCGGCCCGGCGGATGTCGCCGATGTTGGCCCACACCTCCGGTCGATCGAGCTTGGGATTGAGAACACTGCCGCGCTCGCCGCCGGTGCACGTCACGACCAGCACGTCCACACCCTCGGCGACGTACTTCGCCATGGTCGCGGCGCCCTTGCTCGATTCGTCGTCGGGATGTGCGTGGACGGCCATGAGTCGAAGTTGCTCTGCCAACGTCGGCGCTCCTCGTCTCTGCCCAGTGATCGTCCACCCGCCGGGCCACCCTGGCCTGCGGGATTCCTGCCCGTCGCGGTGCGGGCCCGCGCCAGCCTGTCATATTTGACGTCAGCCATCATTGGCACCAGGCACTCTTGACGCCACGGAACCCAGAAGAACCGGGCCGCCACGAGAAGCCGAGCAGCCATGAAGACCGAGCAGCCATGAAAGACCGAGCCGGGCAGAAGGACGAACCTCCGCCATTCTTGCCCATACCGCCGACAACAACGCCAGGAGATACCCGCCGGTGACCGAGACGCACGCCACAATCCCACCGGGCGCGCCCGTGTTCCCGCCCGGCCGGTACGGACGCCGCCGGGAGCCGGGCCGCCGTCGACCCCTGCTGACCGTCCTTCTGGTGGTCGTTTCGGTGGCCGCGCTCACCGCCGTCTCGGTCCGGCTCTACCGGCAGTACGGTGACCCGACGTACGACGCCCAGGTGATCACCTACACCGACATCACGGACAACCAGGTGGTGGTCGACTTCCGGGTGAACCTGCCGGAGGGCGGGTCGGCGGTGTGTCTGCTGCGGGCCCGCGACAACGCCGGCGCGGAGGTCGCCCGCGAGGAGGTCCCGGTGACTGCGGCCGAAGGGCAACGCCAGGTCACCGTCCGGCATCGGCTGACCACCACTGCACGCCCCTTCATCGGCGAAGTGGTCCGCTGCCGCCCGCCGGCCTGAGGCCACCGGGTCCGTCCGGCCGCCCCCCGTCGGTCCGCCCGGCGGGGGAGGTGGGCGGCGTGATCGCCGACACTCCTTGTCGTACGACACTGGTAACTTAAAGGTTCACCTGTCAGCCAGCACGCACAACCGAGGAGGACCGCCTGTGTCCAATGGCAACGAGGCGCCCGCCACCTGGCTGTCCCAGGACGCGTACGACCGCCTGAAGGCCGAGCTCGACGAGTTGATCGCCAACCGGCCGATCATCGCCGCCGAGATCAACGCCCGGCGCGAGGAAGGCGACCTGCGCGAGAACGGCGGCTACCACGCCGCCCGTGAGGAGCAGGGCAAGGCCGAGGGACGCATTCTTTACCTGAAGGAGCTGCTCCGCACGGCCCAGGTCGGTGAGGCACCGACCGTCGACGCGGTGGCCCCCGGGATGGTCGTGACGATCTACTTCGACGACGACGCCGACGACACAGAGACATTCCTGCTCGGCTCCCGGGAGATCGCCTCGACCACCGATCTCACGGTCTACAGCCCCGAGTCGGCGCTCGGCAAGGCGATCCTGGGCGGCAAGGCCGGCCAGACCTGCACCTACACCGCGCCCAGCGGCGCGGACATCAAGGTGACAGTGGTCAGCTTCGAGCCGTTCTCCGGCTGACTCCCACCCGGCGTCGCGAGCGCCGGCACCCGCGTTACGGAGGCGTGACACCCCACGGTGTCACGCCTCCGGCGCGATGGTCACCTGATAGCCACTGTCCCGCAGGGCACCGATCAGCTTCACGGAGTGCTCCACCCCCCGGGTCTCCACCGACAGGGCCACCTCGACCTCGCCGAGGCCCAGGCGCGGGTTGGCCCGCTGGTGCACGACGTCGACCACGTTGGCCCGGTGCTCGGCGATCTCACTCAACAGTGAGGCCAACTGCCCCGGCCGATCCGAACAGCGCACCGTGATCCGCAGATAACGACCGGCCGCCGCCAGTCCGTGCTCGATGACCCGCAGCATCAGCAGCGGATCGATGTTGCCGCCGGAGAGCACCGCCACCACCGGGGTCTGCACCTCGACCACACCGGCCAGCAGGGCGGCCACCCCCACCGCACCGGCCGGCTCCACCACCTGCTTGCCGCGCTCCAGCAGCATCAGCAGCGCCCGGGAGATGTCCTCCTCGGTCACCGTGACGACCTCGTCGACGAGCTTGCTGACGTGGGCGAAGGTGATCTCGCCGGGTCGGCCCACCGCGATACCGTCGGCGATCGTCGCGAAGGCGGGCAGGCGTAGCGGCTCGCCCGCCTTCAGTGACGGCGGGAAGGCGGCGGCCCCGGCCGCCTGCACCCCGATCACCCGCACGTCCGGGCGCAGCGCCTTGACCGCCACCGCCATCCCGGAGATCAGTCCACCGCCACCGACCCCGGTGACGATCGTCTTCACCTCCGGGCACTGCTCCAGGATCTCCAACGCCACAGTGCCCTGTCCGGCGATGACGTCCTGGTGGTCGAACGGATGGATCAGCACCGCGCCGGTCCGCTCGGCGTACGCCTGTGCGGCGATCAGGGACTCGTCGACGTTGGCGCCGACCAGTTCGACCTGGGCGCCGTACCCCTTGGTGGCGGCGACCTTCGGCAGTGGCGCGTTCACCGGCATGAAGACCGTGGCCCGGGCGCCGACCAGCCCGGCGGCCAGGGCCACCCCCTGGGCGTGGTTGCCGGCGCTCGCGGCGACCACCCCGCGCTCCCGCTCCGCCGTCGACAGCCGCGAGATCCGCACGTACGCGCCCCGCACCTTGTACGACCCCGCCCGCTGCAGGTTCTCGCACTTGAGCCAGGCCGGTCCGCCGAGCTCAGCGCTCAGCGGACGGGACGGCTCCAGCGGGGTGGTACGGGTGACGCCGGCGATCAGTTCCCGCGCTGCTCGCACGTCGTCCAGGCTGACAAGTTCCGTCATGCCCCGATCGTGCCACCCAGCCCGTGGGATGCCGGCAGCGCCCGGCACGCCCGCGGCTCACACCGCCGCGCGCGGTGGGTGGGTCACGCGGTGGCCGGTGAGCCGGTGCCGACCCGGGGATAGCCGGGGGCGTGCCGGGACCAGGGGGCCTCCATCTCGAACTGGCCGGCGACGCCGAGCAGGAGCAGCTCCGAGCCGGGTGGCCCGACCAGTTGCACGGCCAGCGGCAGCCCGTCCGGGCGCCGGCCCACCGGCACCACCAGGGCGGGCAGCCCGGCCACGTTCCAGGGCGCGGCGTACGGGGCGTACCTGATGCTGGCCAGCATGTTCGCCTGCCAGGACCGGGCCGACCAGCTGGTGGCCGGCGGCGGTGCGGCGGCCAGCGCCGGGGTGAGCAGCAGGTCCACCGAGTGGTCGGTGAAGAAGCCGACGGAACGCTCACGCCAGGCGAGCCGGTCGGCCTCCCGGACGTACCCCCGTCGCAAGGCCCATTCGCCGAGTGCCACGTGTCGCCGGCTGCGCGGTTGCAGGCTGCGTCGCTCGACTCCGGCGGCCCGCACGTCCGCAGCGGCGGCGGCGAACCAGGTGGCGATGCCCTGCAGGCCGAGCGCGGTCGGATAGACCGGGTCGGCGGGCACGGTGTCGTGCCCGGCGGCGGCGAGCAGCCGGCCGGCGGCGGCCACCGCGTCCCGGTTCGGAGCGTCGGCCGAGACGCCCCGCACCGGCGAGCGCAGCGAGACGCCGACGCGCAGCCGCTGCGGCGGAACCAGCTTCTGCTGGGCGCGGCCGGCGAGCACCTGGAAGCCGACCGCCGCGTCGGCGACGGTGGTGCTGAGCATGCCGTGCTCGGTCAGCCCGAACCAGTCCTCCGCGCCGAGTTGGCAGGGCACCACGCCACGGCCGGGCTTCAGGCCGACCAGACCACAGCAGGCCGCCGGGATCCGGATCGAACCGAGCCCGTCGTTGCCGTGCGCGATCGGCACCAGCCCGGCCGCCACGGCCGCCGCCGCGCCACCGGACGAGCCGCCGGGGGTACGCGTCAGGTCCCACGGGTTGCGGGTGACCCCGGTGTCGTCGTCGGTCACCGCCCACAGGCCCAGCTCGGGCATCCGGGTCACCCCGAGGATCACCGCGCCGGCACCACGCAGTCGGCGGACCACCTCGTGGTCGGCCTCGGCCACGGAGGTACGCACCGTCGCGGAGCCGTTCCAGGTGGGCACGCCGGCGACCGCAGTGTTCTCCTTGACCGCCACCGGCACCCCGGCCAGCGGCAGGTTCGCCAGGTCCTCCTGCTCGTCGACCTTCTCCGCCTCGGTGACCGCCTCCCCGCCACGCACCGTACGGAACGCGGCGAGGTCGGCGTCGGCCTTCGCGATGTGGTCGAGATGGTCGGCCAGCACCTGGGTGGCCGAGACGTCTCCTCGGCGTACCCCTCGGGCGATCTGTTTGGCGGTCGCCCCCACCCAGGTCGGCATGATGTCCTGCACGGCCACCCTCCCAGCCAGCGGTCAGCCCAGCGCCTGCTCCAGATCGGCGAGCAGGTCTTCGACCGTCTCGATGCCGACAGACAGTCGCACGAGATCGCCGGGAACTTCAAGCGGCGAGCCGGCAGCACTCGCGTGTGTCATCCGGCCCGGGTGCTCGATCAGGGATTCCACCCCGCCGAGCGACTCGGCGAGCACGAAGAGCTTGGCCCGGTTGCAGATCTCGACGGCGTGCTCCTCGCCGCCGGCGGCCCGGAACGAGATCATCCCGCCGAACCGGCGCATCTGCTTGGCCGCGACCTCGTGTCCAGGGTGGCTGGGCAGCCCCGGGTAGAGCACCTGGGCCACCTTGGCGTGCCCGTCCAGGTACCCGGCGATCCGCTCGGCGTTGTCGCAGTGCCGGTCCATCCGTACACCGAGGGTCTTGATCCCGCGCAGGGTCAGCCAGGCGTCGAACGGACCGTTTACCGCGCCCATCGCGTTCTGGTGGTAGCGCAGTTCCTCGCCGAGCGCGGCGTCGGCCGCCACCAGGGCACCACCGACCACATCGGAGTGTCCGCCGATGTACTTGGTGGTGGAGTGGACCACCACGTCGGCGCCGAGGGCGATCGGCTGCTGCAGGTACGGCGAGGCGAAGGTGTTGTCGACCACCAGCAGCGCGCCCGCGTCGTGCGCCACCGAGGCGAGGGTGGCGATGTCGGCGATGCCGAGCAGCGGGTTGGTCGGCGTCTCCAGCCAGACGATCCTGGTGCTGCCGGGCCGGATCGCGGCCCGCACGGCATCCGGGTCGGAGACCTTCGCCGGGGTGTACGAAAGTCCCCACCGCTCGGCCACCTTGGCGAAGAGCCGGTAGGTGCCGCCGTACGCGTCGTCGGGGATGACCACGTGGTCACCGGGGACGCAGACGGTACGCAGCAGGGCGTCCTCGGCGGCCAGGCCACTGGCGAAGGCCAGCCCGACCGGCCCGCCCTCCAGCGCGGCCAGGCACTCCTGCAGCGCGTCGCGGGTCGGGTTGCCGGAACGGCTGTATTCGTAGCCCTGTCGGGGCGCACCGACGGCGTCCTGGGCGTACGTGCTGGTCTGGTAAATAGGTGGGATCACCGCGCCGGTGCGGGCGTCCGGGTCCTGGCCGGCGTGGATGGCGAGCGTGTCGAAGCCGTGACTCATGCCCGGAACGTTAGTCGTCCAGTCCGTCCCAACGGACGGAACCCGTCACCCGCGCGGCGGCGCGATCCCGGGCGACGGCGACTTCACCGGGGGCACCGCCATCCCGATGCCCGTCGGCCTGTGGTGAGCGACGGGATCGGAGAGTTGCCCTAGCCTGGGGCGATGGCGGGCTGCGTGTTCTGCGGGATCGTGGCGGGCGAGATGCCCGCCTTCCGGGTCGTGGACGAGCCGGCCGGGTTGGCCTTCCTGGACACCCGGCCGGTGTTCAAGGGACACGTGCTGGTGGTGCCCCGCACCCACCTGGTCACCCTCGCTGACCTGCCGCCCGAGTCACTGGCCGACTACTTCGGGCTGGTCCGGCGGCTCGCCGTCGCGGTCGAGGCCGGGCTGGGCGCGGGCGGCACCTTCGTGGCGATGAACAATAAGGTGTCCCAGTCCGTCCCCCACCTGCACACCCACGTGGTGCCTCGCACTAAGGGGGACGGCCTGCGCGGCTTCTTCTGGCCGCGGACCCGCTACGCCGACGACGCCGAAGCCACCTCGTACGCCGACCGGATCCGTGCCGCCCTGCCCTGACGACCCCGGCCTCGTACCCCGAAATTGTTCGTTCAGGTTATTTCCCCGCTGCCGAACAAATTCGATTCCAGGAGTACGCGGAGACACGTTGGCGGCGGGAGCGGGCCTGACCGGCGGCGGGGCGGGTAAGGAAGTACGGTCCGCCGGTGTTGCACGGCGGGGAAGGGTACGAAAGGAGTCCCATCGTGTTCCTCCGCCGCATGAAGGCCGAGATGATCTCCCCTGACCGGGCGCTGCCCGGCCGTCCGATAGCCATGCCGGTCGCCGACCGGCACGAGGTGCTCGGCACCCCGCTGAAGGGCCCGTTCCCCGAGGGGTCGCAGGTCGCGGTCTTCGGTATGGGGTGTTTCTGGGGCGCCGAGCGGTTGTTCTGGACCCTGCCGGGCGTGTTCACCACCTCGGCCGGTTACGCGGGTGGCTACACCCCGAACCCGACCTACGAGGAGGTCTGCTCCGGGATGACCGGGCACGCCGAGGTTGTCCAGGTCGTCTACGACCCGGCCCGGATCAGCTACGAGGACCTGCTCAAGGTCTTCTGGGAGAACCACGACCCGACCCAGGGCATGCGCCAGGGCAACGACGTGGGCACCCAGTACCGGTCGACGATCTACGCCACCACCGACGACCAGTTGGCGACGGCCGAGGCGTCCCGCGACGCGTTCGCGCCGATCGTGGCGCGCGCGGGCAAGGGCGAGATCACCACGGAGATCGACCGGCTCGGTGACTACTACCTGGCCGAGGACTATCACCAGCAGTACCTCGCCCCGACCAAGAACCCGAACGGCTACTGCAACCATGGCCCGAACGGGATGAGCTGCCCGGTCGGCGTGGCCAGGACGGCCTGAGCTTGCGGTAGTTCTGGCGCGGGTCCACGGGATCCGCGCCAGAACTGCCAACCTGGGCCGGGGCCGGCGAGGCCCCGGGCGTTGTCTCGGGGGCGGTATTGCTGCACGCTTCCCCTATGCGGACGATGGGCTACCCCGGCGAGTTTCGCGACGCGCCGTGGACGACGATCGAAGCCCGACTCGCCGAGTGGTGCGCCCGGTCGCCGCAGATGCGACCCATGCTTGACATCGTCAGGAGCGTCCTAGCCTCAGGAGCCGATGCCCACCTGGCCGGGTTGTTGTCCATGACGGACCTGGTCGTGGTCCCGACCCCGGTGATCAGCCCGCCGTACGACGAAGTGATCGTCCGGTACCAGGGCCCATGGATCACGGTCGAGACGCTGACCCACAACGGCAGGAACGACCGCATCCAGCGCCCGGCCGAGGACGCTGTCCCCCTGTTCTGGCGCTTCATGATCGAGAAGTTTGGAATCCATCCGTCACCCAGCGGAGCGCCACCGGACGAAGAACTGGCCGGTACCGCCGGCTGAGCACGACCAGTAAGCGAAAAGGGGCCCGGTCTCACCGACCGGGCCTCTCGCT
Organism: Verrucosispora sp. ts21; assembly: GCF_002879555.1. Taxonomy (NCBI): domain Bacteria; kingdom Bacillati; phylum Actinomycetota; class Actinomycetes; order Micromonosporales; family Micromonosporaceae; genus Micromonospora; species Verrucosispora sp. ts21. The sequence goes on from NZ_PNOZ01000056.1 coordinate 28,491, forward strand.
ACGCGCCGGGTATTAGGGCGTACGTCACAGTGCGAAGAGCCAGCCGACTCGGGCATCCGGGCACGATGCGGCAGCCGACGCTTGAGGTCACGAACGAGGGCGCAGGCAGGTTACGCGGGGCGCGGATTCTAGCAAGTCTGTTACAGGACTGTCATTGTCTCAACAGGCAGACTGCAACATCCTCTGGCAGCATGTTCTGACATGTGCGGACTGGCTGGGGAATTCCGAACGGACGCGACGCGCGCAGATGTCATCGCGGTGGAACGGATGGCCGCCACGATGTGCGACCGCGGGCCTGACGGCAGCGGAGTGTGGTCGAACGGCCCGGTCGCGCTCGGCCACCGACGCCTGAAGATCATCGACCTTTCGGCGGCCAGCGGTCAGCCCATCGTGGATTCGACCACCGGGCTGTCGGCCGTCTTCAACGGCTGCATCTACAACTACCGCGAGCTGCGCGCCGAACTGTCGGCCAAGGGCCACCAGTTCTTCTCGACCGGGGACAGCGAGGTCGTGGTCAAGGCGTACGCCGAGTGGGGGCTCGACTTCGTCGACCACCTGATCGGGATGTTCGCCGTGGCGATCAGCGAGCGGGACAGCGGTCGCCTGGTACTCGCCCGGGACCGGCTCGGCATCAAGCCGCTCTACCTCGCCGAATCAGCAGGTGTGCTGCGGTTCGCCAGCACCCTGCCCGCCCTGCTGGCCGGCGGCGGCGTGGACACCACGATCGACCCGGTCGCGCTGGCGCACTATCTGAGCTTCCACAGCATCGTGCCGCCGCCGCGCACCATCCTGCGCGGGGTCAGCAAGCTGCCACCGGCCACCGTCCGGGTCTACGAGCCCGACGGCCGCAGCCACGAGCGGATCTACTGGAACCCGCCGTTCCTGCGCCGCGACGAGCACGCCGACTGGTCCGAGAAGGACTGGCAGGACGCCCTGCTCGAATCCCTGACCACCGCCGTACGCCGACGGATGGTGGCCGACGTGCCGGTCGGCGTGCTGCTCTCCGGTGGCTTGGACTCCAGCCTGGTGGTCGCACTGCTGGCCGGCGAGGGACAGCGGGGACTGTCCACCTTCTCCATCGGTTTCGACGCGGTCGGCGGCCGGGAGGGTGACGAGTTCCGCTACTCCGACGTGGTCGCCAAGACCTTCGACACCGACCACCACCAGATCCGGGTCGCCGCCCAGGATCTGGTGCCGCCGCTGGAGGCCGCCGTCGCGGCCATGAGCGAGCCCATGGTCAGCCACGACTGCGTGGCGTTCTACCTGCTCAGTCAGGAGGTGTCCCGGCACGTCAAGGTGGTGCAGTCCGGCCAGGGCGCCGACGAGATCCTCGGCGGCTACCACTGGTATCCGCCGCTGCACCGCATCGACCGCGAGCAGGCCCTCGACACGTACGCCCGGGCGTTCTTCGACCGGGACGCGGCCGGCCTGGCCCGGGTGCTCAACCCGGACTGGCTGGCCGAGGGGGACCCGGCGCGGGAGTTCGTCGCCGCGCACCTGGCCGCCCCCGGCGCGCAGACCGCCGTCGACGCCGGCCTGCGTATCGACACCCAGATCATGCTGACCGACGATCCGGTCAAGCGGGTCGACAACATGACAATGGCGCACGGGCTGGAGGCCCGGGTGCCTTTCCTGGATCACGAGTTCGTGGAACTGGCCGCCGCCTGCCCGCCCGAGCTGAAGCTCGCCCAGGGCGGCAAGGGCGTCCTCAAGGAGATCGGCCGCCGGGTGCTGCCGCACGAGGTGATCGACCGGCCGAAGGGTTACTTCCCGGTGCCGGGCCTCACCCACCTGGAGGGCAAGCTCCTCGACCGGGTACGGGACGCGTTGCACGCGCCCGAGGCCCGTCGCCGCGACCTTTTCCGCCCCGATTACGTCAACGCCCTGCTCGACGCACCCAACGCCGAACTGACCCCGTTGAACGGAAACAAACTGTGGCAACTCGGACTCCTGGAAATGTGGCTCCAGAGCCACGGAATCGACTGACCGTGACCGACACCCTGGCCACCGGGGTAGCTCGGACCGACCGGGGCCGCGGACGGCGGTACGAGCGGGTCGGCCCGGGCGGTGATCCGATCGCCGCAGGCGGCAGCGCCGACCCCGGCGAGGACGCCGAACGCCCGCGCGACGACGCAGGTGTCGTGCTCGACTGCGGCTGGGGGCGGCTGGTCTTCGGCCAGACCTTCCACGACCAGGCTGCGGTCGCCGACATCCTGCGCTCCGAGGCGGCCGGCGCCCGCGACATCTGCATCTACCTGCGGGATCCGCACGTGTTGGTGTCCCGCCTGCCCGACGAGTTGTTCATCGACCCGTCGCTGACCTACCGGCTGCCGCTGTACGGCCCCCGGGCCGACACCGGCACCGGCGAGCAGACCGGCAGCGCCGGCACCCCGGCGCTCACCGGCGGCCCACCGGAGCTGCCGGGGGTGCGCATCCGTCGGCTGCGCGACGCCGCCGACGCGGACGCGGTCAACCGGATCTACGCGTCCAACGGCATGGTCACCGCACCGGTCGAGGTGCTCGTGGACAACGCCGCCACCGACCGCTTCCTGCACCTGGTGGCGGAGGTGACGACCGGCGAGATCGTCGGCACCATCACCGGCATCGACCACGTCGCGGTCTTCGACGACCCGGACAACGGTGCCAGCCTCTGGTGCCTGACCGTCGACTTCAACCAGGCGCCGCCGGGCACCGGCCAGGCGCTGATCACCGAGCTGGCCGCCCGGCTGGTCGCCCGGGGTCGGGCGTACGTCGACCTGTCGGTGCTCGCCGAGAACGTCGGCGCGATCCGCCTCTACGAGCGACTCGGCTTCTACCGCACCGCGACGCTCTGCGTGAAGCGCAAGAACCCGATCAACGAACGGCTGTTCCTGCCCGCCATGCCGGAGGGGTACGACCAGCTCAACCCGTACGCGAAGATCGTCGCTGACGAGGCGATGCGGCGCGGCATCCGGGTGGAGGTGACCGACCCGCAGTGGGGTGAGCTGCGGCTGTCCACCGGTGGCCGGACGATCCTCACCCGCGAGTCGCTGTCCGAGCTGACCTCGGCGGTGGCGATGAGCCGCTGCGACGACAAACGGGTCACCCGCCGGATCCTGGCCGAGGCCGGGCTGTCCGTGCCGCGCGGACGCACCGCCACCGGGGACGCCGCCGACGCCGAGTTCCTGGCCGAGGTGGGCGAGTTGGTCGTCAAGCCGGCCCGCGGCGAGCAGGGCAACGGCATCACCGTCGGGGTCAGGACGCCCGAGGCGCTGGCCGCCGCGGTCGAGCTGGCCGCACGGTACTGCACGGAGGTGCTGCTGGAGGAGCTGTGCGCCGGTGAGGACCTCCGGGTGGTCATGATCGATCACGAGGTGGTGGCCGCTGCGGTCCGCCGTCCCGCGTCGGTCACCGGTGACGGGGTGCACGACATCGCCGAGCTGATCGAGCGGCAGAGCCGTCGTCGGGCCGCCGCCACCGGTGGCGAGTCCCGCATCCCGCTTGACGACATGACCCGCGACGTGGTCGCCGAGGCCGGGTACGCGCTGCACGACGTCCTGCCCGAGGGGCAGGTGCTGGCCGTACGCCGCACCGCGAACCTGCACACCGGCGGCACCATCCACGACGTCACCGGGGAGCTGCATCCGGTGATCGCCGAGGCGTGCGTGGCCGCCAGCCGGGCCCTGGACATCCCGGTCACCGGTCTGGACCTGCTGGTACCGGCACCGGATCAGCCCGAGCACGTCTTCATCGAGGCCAACGAGCGGCCCGGGTTGGCCAACCACGAGCCGCAGCCCACCGCGGAACGGTTCGTGGATCTCCTCTTTCCCGGGACGCGGGCACCGCAACGGCTCTGGACCCCGGCGGGTGCGGCACCATCTGGGGCATGACCGTACGCAAGACCATTCCGCTGCCGCTCGACCTGGACTACCTGCACCAAGTGCTGCTCGAACTGCTGGACATCCCCAGCCCTTCGGGGCGTACCGACCACGTGCAGCAGTACGTCGGCGAGCGGTTGTCCGCGCTCGGCATCCCGTCGACGTTGACCCGCCGGGGTGCGCTCAGCGCCTGCCTGCCCGGCCCTCGGGAGCACGGGGCGGACCGGGCGATCGTGGTGCACACCGACACCATCGGCGGGATGGTCAAGCGGCTCAAGGAGAACGGCCGGCTCGAACTCAAGCCGATCGGCACGCACAGCGCCCGGTTCGCCGAAGGAGCCCACGTCCGGATCTTCACCGACGACCTGGAGCGGGTGATCACCGGTCAGGTGCTGCCGCTCAAGGCCAGCGGCCACCGCTACAACGAGGCGGTCGACGAGCAGGGCATCGGCTGGGAGCAGGTCGAGGTACGCGTCGACGAGCCGGTGGAGGACATCGACGGCCTGCGGGCGCTCGGCATCGACGCGGGCGACTTCGTGGCGTTCCTGCCCAACCCGACCGTCACCCCCAGCGGGTACGTCAAGTCCCGTCACCTGGACGACAAGGCCGGGGTGGCCGCGGTGCTCACCGCGATCAAGGCGATGGTCGACGCAGGGGTGCAGCCGGCCGTCACCGCGCACCTGCTGATCACCGTGACCGAGGAGATCGGCCACGGTGCCTCGCACGGCCTCGACCCGGACGTCGCGGAGATCGTCTCCGTCGACGCCGCGGTGGTCGCCCCCGGGCAGCAGTCCCGGGAGGACGCCGCCACCCTGGCCATGGGCGACGGGGTGGGCCCGTTCGACTACCACCTCACCCGCAACCTGGCCGCCATCGCCCGGGAGCACGGCGTGGAGCTGGTCCGCGACGTCTTCGACTACTACCGCTCGGACGTGGCGGCGGCGGTGGAGGCCGGCGCGCACGCCCGGGTGGCGCTGCTCGGCTTCGGTGTCGACGCCACCCACGGCCACGAACGCACCCACCTGGAAGGGCTGCGGCAGCTGGCCCAACTGCTCTGCCTCTACCTGCAGAGCGACCTGGTCTTCCCGGAGTGGGACGCCGAGCCCGAGGGTGACCTGGCGAACTTCCCGTCCCTGTCGGTGCAGCCGGCCAGCGAGGACGGCCCCCGCGAGGGTCCGATCGGTATCGCCCCCGGCTCGTGACCCGCCGGCCCCGGCATTCCCGGGGCGGCTGTGATCGAAATCCGTTGCCGCCGGCTTCGACGCTGGATAGCGTGGCGGTACACGGGAAAGGAGGTGGTCCAGACTTGTATAGCAATCGGACTCGTGAGGTGGCTGTCCGCTAGCCGCTGTCCTCGACAGTGACCGTCTGATCCCAGGCGGGCAGTAAGAAGTCGTCGAGACCGTGTGGCAGCGGTGCGGCGAAACCACGACAAGCCACCCGACCCCCGGGGTGCCGACCCAGTCCAGTCGGCCCGCGTCCGCGCGGAAGCCCCGGGGGTCGCTTCATTCCACGGGAGGCCGCCGTGTCGATGCGTGAGCTGGTGGTGCTCGGTACGGCCAGCCAGGCCCCGACCCGGGCCCGCAACCACAACGGGTACGTGCTGCGCTGGGACGACGAGGTGATCCTCTTCGACCCGGGAGAGGGCAGCCAGCGGCAACTGCTGCACACCACGGTCACCGCCACCGACCTGACCCGGATCTGCATCACCCACTTCCACGGCGACCACTGCCTCGGCCTGCCCGGCACCATCCAGCGGCTCTCCCTGGACCGGGTCTCCCGCCCGGTGGCGGTGCACTTCCCGGCCGAGGGTGCCGAGTACTTCGCCCGACTGCGGCACGCCAGCTCCTTCTACGAGACCGCCGAGCTGGCGGTGACGCCGATCGAGGCGGACGGGCAGCGCATCGCGTTGCGCTGCGGCACGCTGGAGGCCCGTCGACTGCGGCACCCGATCGACACGTACGGCTATCGGCTGGTGGAGCCGGACGGCTGCCGGATGCTGCCGGAGCGGCTGGCCGCGTACGGCATCGGTGGGCCGGCGGTCGGCGAGTTGCAGCGCGTCGGCCACCTCGACCTCGACGGGCGACGCGTCACCCGCGACGAGGTGAGCGTGCCGCGACCGGGGCAGCGGTTCGCCTTCGTGATGGACACCGGCCTCTGCGACGGGGTGTACGCGCTGGCCGAGCAGGCCGACCTGCTGGTGATCGAGTCGACCTTCCTGGAGTCGGAGGCGGCGCTCGCCGCCGAGGTAGGCCACCTGACCGCCGGCCAGGCCGCGCGGGTGGCGGCCGAGTCGGGGGTACGCCGTCTCGTGCTCACCCACTTCTCCCAGCGGTACGCCGACCCGCGCCGCTTCGCCGACGAGGCCCGCGCCCACTTCGACGGCGACCTGGTGATCGCCGAGGACCTCACCACCGTGCAGGTCCCACCCCGGCGGGTACCCTCGGCTGGGTGACTGTCACGCTGCGTGCCGCGACCGCTGACGATATCGCCGCGGTGGGCCGGCTCCACCAGCGTTCGCGGGTCGCCGCGTACTCGTCGATCCTGCCGCCCGAGGCACTTGCCGACCCGACACCGGAGGCGATGGCCGAGTACTGGACGCTCCGGTGGAGCTATGAGCGGACCGACCACCGGATGACCGTGGCCGAGCGGGACGGCACCCTGGTCGGCTTCAGCTACCTCGGGCCGGACGACGAGGACGACCCGGACACCGGCCTGCTCAACGCCATCCACCTGGAGCCGGCCGAGCGTGGTCGCGGCGTCGGCCGGACCTTGATGATCGACGCGCTGGCCGCCATGGGCCGGCGCGGTTGGCGCCGCGCGGTGCTCTGGGTGTTGCGCGACAACGCGCACGCCCGCCGCTTCTACGAGCGCGGCGGCTGGCAACGGACCGGGCTGGAACGCGACGAGACGGTCGGCCGCTTCCCCGTCCGCCAACTCCGCTACACCCGCGACCTGATGTAAGGAAGGGCACCCTGTTAACGCCTGCGGTAGAGGAAGGGCCCCCTGTTAACACTCGGTCCCGCAACGGGCGGGCGGGTGTTAACAGGGGGCCCCTGCTATGCATAGGGCGTTAAAAGGGTGCCCTTCCTTACACCTCAGCGAGCGCCGAGGTGGGCGAGCAGGTCCTGACGGGTGAGGACGCCCTTGGGCTTGCCGTCGATCAACACCAGGGCGGCGTCGGACTTCTCCAGCAGGTTGACCGCCTCGCTGACCGGCTGGCCACCACCGACCATCGGCAGCGGCGGTGCCATGTGCCGCTCGATCGTGTCGTGCAGCTGGGCCTGGCCGGTGAACAGGGCGTCGAGCAGGTCCCGCTCGGCGATCGAGCCGGCCACCTCGCCGGTCACCACGGGCGGCTCGGCCTTGAGCACCGGCAACTGCGAGACGCCGTACTCGCGCATGTAGTCGACCGCGTCCCGGACCGTCTCGGTCGGGTGGACGTGCACCAGCTCGGGCAGGCCACCCGGCTTACCGGCCAGCGCCTCGGCCACGGTCGGCTCGGAGCCGGAGTTGTCGAGGAAGCCGTACCGGGCCATCCAGGTGTCGTTGAAGATCTTGGAGAGGTAGCCCCGGCCGCCGTCCGGCAGCAGCACCACGACCACGTCGTCCGGGCCGGCGGAGCGGGCCACCTCCAGCGCGGCCACCGCCGCCATCCCGCAGGAGCCGCCGACCAGCAGGCCCTCCTCGCGGGCCAGCCGCCGGGTCATCTCGAAGGACTGCTTGTCCGAAACCTCGATGATCTGGTCGGCCACGCTGCGGTCGTACGTCTCCGGCCAGAAGTCCTCACCGACGCCCTCGACCAGGTACGGACGGCCGGTGCCGCCGGAGTAGACCGAGCCCTCCGGGTCCGCGCCGATGACCTTCACCGTCCCGCCGGAGGCCTCCTTGAGGTACCGGCCGATGCCGGAGATGGTGCCGCCGGTGCCGACGCCGGCCACGAAGTGGGTGATCCGCCCCTCGGTCTGCTTCCACAGCTCCGGGCCGGTCACCTCGTAGTGCGAACGCGGGTTCGCCGGGTTGGAATACTGGTTGGGCTTCCAGGCCCCGGGGATCTCCCGGGCCAGCCGGTCGGAGACGTTGTAGTACGAGCGAGGGTCCTCCGGCGCGACGGCGGTCGGGCAGACCACCACCTCGGCGCCGTACGCCCGCAGCACGTCCTGCTTGTCCTGGCTGACCTTGTCTGGGCAGACGAAGACGCACTTGTAGCCCTTGAGCTGGGCCACCAGGGCCAGCCCGACGCCGGTGTTGCCGCTGGTCGGCTCGACGATGGTGCCACCAGGCTTGAGGATGCCCGCGGCCTCCGCGTCCTCCACCATGCGCAGCGCGATCCGGTCCTTCACCGACCCGCCGGGGTTGAGGTACTCCACCTTCGCCAACACGGTGGCCTGGATGCCCTCGGCCACGTTGCGCAGCCGCACCAGCGGGGTGTTGCCGATCAACTCGACGACGTTGTCGTAGTACTGCACCTCGTTGTGCCCTTTCCTTCGACGCCGGCGCCGCAGGCCTGGCGAGGTATCTGGCGTGAAAATCCCGCGCCAAGAGTACGTGGATCAGGGCACCACGTGACCAGGGACCACGGTGCTGGTGCGGGCCTCCCACTCCAGGAACCGCTCGGTCTCGGCGAGCACGGCCCCGGCCAGCCAGGTCACCATCACCGCATCGTCGATCAACCCGAACACCGTCAGGAACAACTCCGGGACCGCGTCGACCGGGGAGACGATGTACGCCGTCGCCGCCGTCATCATGGCCAGTCGAAGGCCCCCGTCGTACCGGCCACGGGCAGTGGCGGCGATCATCCTGGGCAGCGCGCCGATCCGCGCGCCGAGCGACGGTCCGCCCCGCGCGCCGGCGGTCAGTGCCCTGCCCAGGGCCACGAAGGCGGCACCCCGCTTCAACGTCCTAGCCATCGTCTTGCTCCTCTCCACGTGCAGCGTGACGACCCGACGCAACACCCTGCAATCAAATACCCAGAGCTGTCAGTTTCCAGGCCAGCGGGTGCAGTTGGCGAGCACCGCGGAACGTCGTACCGGCGCGCTAATGTCGCCCTATGGGGGCCGTTGGTTCTGTCGTACCGGACCGTCCGCGTTTGCAGCGCGCCTGGCGGGTGGCCCGACTGGCCGCGTTCGGCACCGGCGCCACCGCGGCGGCTGCGGCCGCCGCCACCGGCATTCTGCTCGGTCAGGCCCGTCAGGCCCGCCGCACCATCCCGATGGCCGAGGCACCGCCACCGCGCTGCGACGGGGTCTACGGGGCCAAGTGTCCCGGCCCGGCGCTCAACCTGGTCGTGCTCGGCGACTCCTCCGCCGCCGGCTACGGCGTGCACCGCCGCCGGGAGACGCCCGGCGCACTACTGGCCACCGGCCTGTCCCGGCGGCTGCAACGCCCGGTGCGGCTGCGCTGCTTCGCGGTGGTCGGTGCCATCTCCGCCGGCCTCAAGTTCCAGGTCGAGGCGGCGCTGGAGGGCGACCCGGACATCGCGGTCATCCTGATCGGCGGCAACGACGTGACGAACCGTGCCCCCCTCGGCCTGGCCGTGCGACACCTCGTCGAGGGGGTCCGGGCACTGCGTGCGGCAGGTGCCGAGGTCGTCGTCGGCACCTGCCCTGACCTGGGCACGATCCGCCCCATCCAGCCACCGCTGCGCTGGCTGGCCCGCCGGTGGAGCCGCCAACTCGCCGCCGCCCAGACCGTGGCCGTGGTCTCGGCCGGCGGCTGGACGGTCTCCCTCGGCGATCTGCTGGGGCCACGTTTCACCGCCGAGCCGGGGCGAATGTTCGCCTGGGACCGGTTCCATCCCTCCGCTGAGGGGTACGCGGTGGCAGCCGCCGCCATTCTGCCCACCGCGCTGGCCGCACTCGGCCATGGAGCGGAACGCAGGCCTTCGCCAACCCGCGTCGAAGGCGTACGGTCGTTGCCGAAGGCCGCTCACGAAGCGGCGAGGCATCCGGGGACGGAGGTCAGCGGCACGCAGGTCCGTGGCAGCGAGAGCGGTCCGGGCGGCCGCTGGGCGCAACTGCGTCGCCGAGGGCTGTTCGGTGTCGGTGCGGTGTCACAACCGGCCGGTGCCGACTCACCCGCAGTGGAGGAACTCAGATGACCGAGCGGACGATGCTCCCGTTCACCCGTGCTACCCGGGCCGGGGCAGCACGATGAACAGCACCCCCGGCGGCCGGCTTGCCGGCTGGCTGGCCCGTACGGCCGCAGCCTCCCTGCTCGCCGGCACGATCGGCGGCGCGGCGGTGCTCGCCGGGCAGGCCGTGGTGGCCCGCAGCCGCCGCTACGCCCAGCCCGAGCTGGGTCTGGCGCTGCGTGCCACGGTCGGCCGCACCGGGGCCCCGCCGCTACGACTGGTGCTGCTCGGTGATTCGTCCGCTCTCGGGGTCGGCGTCGATCGGCTCGGCGACACCATCGGCGGGCAGTTGGCCGAGCTTCTCGCGGAAGGTCCGGCGGGGCGTCAGGTGCGGCTGTCCAGCGTCGGTGTATCCGGGTCACGCTCCACAGACCTGGCTACCCAGGTGGCCCGGGCGCTGCTCGGCGAGCAGCCGGACGTGGCGGTCATCCTGATCGGGGCGAACGACGCCACCACACTGCGCCGCCCGGCCGACGCCGCCGCCTACCTCGGCGCGGCCGTGCACCGGCTCCGCCAGGCCGGCGTCGAGGTCGTCGTCGGCACCTGCCCGGATCTCGGCGCGGTACGCGCCATCGCTCCACCGCTGCGGCAGATCGTCGGCTGGGTCGGCCGCCAGGTCGGCCGCGCCCAGACCAAGGCGGTCCTCGATGCCGGCGGGACGGTGGTCGATCTGGCCGCCGAGACCGGCCAGGTGTTCCGGGCAGACCCTGGCACGTTCTGCCACGACGGCTACCACCCCTCCGCCGACGGCTACCGCGTCTGGGCGCACGCGCTCCTGCCGGCGGTGGCCGCCGCAGCGGCCGTCTCTCCCCGCCGCTGACCGCCACCGGCCGCTTCCCTCGCAAGTTACTGGCGCGTTAACGTTGGGTCATGCCGATTGAGTCGCCACGCGATGCCGTGATCGTCGCCACCGCCCGCTCGCCCATCGGTCGGGCGCACAAGGGCTCCCTCCGTGACCTCCGCCCCGACGACCTCGCCGCCACCATCGTGCAGGCCGCCCTGGACAAGCTCCCCCAGCTCGACCGGCAGGAGATCGACGACCTCTACCTGGGATGCGGTCTGCCCGGCGGCGAGCAGGGCTTCAACATGGCCCGCGTGGTCACCATCCTGATGGGCTTGGACCAGGTGCCCGGCGCGACCCTCACCCGCTACTGCGCCTCGTCGCTGCAGACCACCCGGATGGCGATGCACGCGATCCGGGCCGGTGAGGGCGACGTGTTCATCTCCGCCGGGGTCGAGGCCGTCTCCCGGTACGCCCGGGGCAGCTCCGACGGCCTGCCGCCGGAGGCGCAGGCCCTCGTGGGCCGCTGGGAGAACCCGCGCTTCGCCGAGGCGCGCAAGCGCTCCAAGGCCCGCTCCGAGGGCGACGCACCGGTCTGGACCGACCCGCGCGACGAGGGCGCGCTCCCCGACGTCTACCTCGCCATGGGGCAGACCGCGGAAAACCTGGCCCAGGTGTACGACATCTCCCGCGCGGACATGGACGAGTTCGGCGTACGCAGCCAGAACCTGGCCGAGAAGGCGATCGCGGACGGCTTCTGGGCCCGCGAGATCACCCCGGTGACCACCCCGGACGGCACGGTGGTCAGCACCGACGACGGCCCGCGTGCCGGGGTGACCCTGGAAGCCGTCTCCGCCCTCAAGCCGGTCTTCCGGCCGGACGGCCGGATCACCGCCGGCAACTGCTGCCCGCTCAACGACGGGGCCGCCGCCGTGGTCATCATGAGCGCCCAGCGGGCACAGAAACTGGGCATCACCCCACTGGCCCGGATCATCTCCACCGGCGTCACCGCGCTGTCCCCGGAAATCATGGGACTCGGCCCGGTCGAGGCGAGCCGGCAGGCACTCAAGCGGGCCGGCATGACCATCGACGACGTCGACCTCGTCGAGATCAACGAGGCGTTCGCCGCCCAGGTCATCCCGTCGTACCGCCAGCTCGGGATCCCCGAGGAGAAGCTGAACGTGATGGGCGGGGCGATCGCCGTCGGCCACCCGTTCGGGATGACCGGCGCGCGGATCACCGGAACCCTGCTCAACGCCCTCCAGTGGCACGACAAGACCATCGGTCTGGAGACCATGTGCGTCGGCGGCGGACAGGGCATGGCCATGGTCCTGGAACGCCTCAGCTGAGCATCAGCCGACCGGGAACCGGCTCACAGTTGGGCCGGTTCCCGATCGTTCTACCTGTTCGGAGCCGGCCAGAGACCGGCTTGGGCGGCCTGCTCGGCGGCGGCCTTGTCGCGCCTGTTCGAACTGCGGTCCCCGCAGAACGCGGCTCGCCCACCTGCTCGGCGGCGGTTTCCGCAGAATGCGGCTCGCCCGCCTGGTCGGCGGCGGTCCTCTCAGAGCGCGGCTCGGGTCGCGGCCACCTCGGCCGTGGCCCGGGCCAGGACTTCGTCGGACGGACCGGCGGCGAGCAGGTCGGCCGCGACCACCCGGAGCTGGTCGGCCAGAGCCAGGTCGTTGTCGAGCCGAGGGACGGGCCGACGTGGTTGCTCCTCCGCATCGGCCGCCAGATCAGCGATGTCCTGAACCAGCCGATACACCAGATCGGCCCGTGACACCTCGCCGGCCGAGGCGACAACGGACCATCGCCCCTGCTGCCAGTGCCCCACCTGCCGCACCAGCAACTCCACGCCCCGCCCCAACTCCACATCCCCCACCCCAAAACCCTACCCACCACCCCACCC
>NZ_PNOZ01000057.1:0-41111 GCF_002879555.1 Verrucosispora sp. ts21
CAACGATCAGCTCCGCCGGGCCGAAGGAGCCGGCGTCAGGCACGAATCATCGAGGCTAGCTCAGTTCTTGGCACGGGCAGGTGCAGCGTCCTCGCTTCCTCCGGATGAATTGATCGCACTTGGGACAGTAGGTGTGATCCCAAAAATCCAGCACGGCCTCAGCGAAGTCTCGGCACTCGTCAAACGAAATTCCTTGTGCCCACTTCATAAAGTGTGCGCCCACTAAGTTGCGAAGATGCACGACAGCTTGAACACGTTTAGCGGACGCTTCAGCGCCAGTTCCTTCTAGTGCAGAAAGTATCCCAGGCCAAAGGTCGCCAATAGTGTAGGCGTCATCGAGTTTCCGCCCGACCTTGATACTCAGACTCAACGAGAGATGCTCGCAAACAGTCTCCAGGAGGTAGCCTGCAGTAGAGGCCAAATCTTGAGGGGCGACTGCCGGATCTGCAAGCTGATTCCTGAGGCGAACGGAGGAGTTGGCCGGCACTTCGTACACAAGCGGTGGCAGTGCGAACCGGCGAGGGCCAAACTGAAGGCTAAGCGTCGGATGGTCGGCATTAAGGGCAGCCCGTCGGAACTGCTCAAACCAGAGCCTGTCGTGGAAGATGGCCACGATCTGCCAGTCCGCGTACTCACGGAAGAGGTATTCAGCGAACCGAGCGCGTAGAGACGCATCAGCGCTGCTGAACACGTCGTCCAAAACGAGCAACTTCTCTTGTCCGTGACGCGAGGCCTCCTTTACCAGGCTGGTGAAGGTGAGCAAGGCCAACAGGTCGAGGCCGGCCTCGCTTAGCACCTTGAAGGGAGATAGTTTGAGTCCATTCTCAAACTCGGCTTGTATGGTAATTGCCGGGGACGCCTCCCCTCCCACTTGGAAAGAGACGCTGCGAACACCTTGACCTTGAGGGGCGAGGGCCAAGAAAGCGTTAGTGACATCGTCGCTGACTCTAGCCAGTTCCTCTGCCAGATGAGACGCTCGGAGGCCTCGGTTGACGCCGTAAAACTTTCGTTGGGTGGCACCAATTTCAGCGTTCAACGATCTGACTTGCTTAACTAATGCATTGAGCGCGGAGGGCAGCGCGGGAAGCGCCTTGCGTTCCGATCGCGACATCCCCGGCGATCCGCCGCGTCTTATGAGGACGAACTTTTCGAACTGTTTCTCAGTACGGGGCTCCTCATCCTCTTTCAGGCCTTCGGAGAGGGCGATCCGGCGCAGAGCCGCATCCCTCCGGCCCTTTAGTGCAACCAGTTGCCCTACAAGGTTCAAGCGCTCTGGGTCGCTTTCAATCCGTGCGGTTTCGTTGAATCTCAGGAATCCCGCCAAGAGCTCGGATCGTTCTTTGTCCGGCAAAGACGAGAAGCGCTCCAATTCACGTCTCCGAATAACGAAATTGCTGCGCGCGAAGCGGGGGTCGGGTGGCGTTGAAGCGGAACTCCGGCTTTCCGACCTATTCGGTCGGACTACCGCTTGTCCAGGGGGCAGGAAGTCGACCTTACACCAGGATTCCTCAGCCTGGTCCGCATAGATGTTGCGCCACGTCACGACGCGACCCGGACCTTGAAGCGCAAATTCGAGGGCATCCGCCACCGTGGACTTGCCAGTGCCGTTCTCGCCGATGAGTAGGAGCGATGCCGGGCGCTTGCCCTTGATCAAGGGCAACTTCCATTCGCCGCACACGCTGCGGAAGTTCTTAATCGTCAGTGCAGAGAGGGGCATGTGGTCCTCACGATCTTCCGCAACGCGATGCAGGTGTCAGCATATGCCACCAAGGGTGCGCCGAGGTACCCAAGATCGTTCACTCCCTTGGCGCTGCTAGCTCTTGTCGGAAGCGCTCCAGCTCGTGGACGCCGGTAATGTCGGAAATCGAATAACTCGCCACCGAACTCCGCCTACAGCCAGTTCTGGTCGATCACCTTGGGCGGAAACGCCGTCCTCGTCGGGGCGCCAGCAAGGACCGGCCATCGACCGGACCTCCAACACACGGCATGTCAATCTTCTCCGACGCGCCCCGATCCTCAGCTGGCCGATCTGATGACTACGCAAATCGACCCGATCCCGCCTGGTAATCGCCCCTACCAGCCGGGCCGTACGGGTATGGCTGACACAGCCGATAGGGACCTATGGGCTCCCAACCGGGTCCATGCTCGCCGATCAAGATCGTCTCTCCGTCGCCGGCTCTTGCCGGCTCTGCGAGACTTGGATCCATGTTCGGCACTGTTCTCCATGACGTCTTTCAACCGGACGAGCGTGCGGCCGTTCATGCGGCGATCGAGGACTTGTGCTCCCCGCGTGATACCTACGGCTGGGCGAGCGTCGGTGTGTATGCCTTTTACGACCCTGATCCGCGGGAGGTGCGGCCGTGGTTGCCATCTCCTGTACATCGGGCTCGCACGCGACTTATCGGAGCGTTTCGCTCAGCATGCCGGTCTAATCTCGTTCCCAGCAAACGGCTGCAAGCGCGAACAAATCCGCAGATGGTTCAGTGAGCATCCTCGCCTGGGTTTTTCCTGCTTTAGTGCAATCCACATTGGCGCAGGTTGACACCCATCGAGAGAGAGGCAAATACAGGCGCGCGCGGACTATGATGAAGAGTATCCCGCTGGATTCGCCTCACATGAGACGAGCGGGCTGGAAAGCGCAGTAGAAATCGAGGGTCAGCTGATCGAAAAATACCGCCTTCTTCACGGCCGCCGGCCACTTTGGAACCGGATGGGCGGTAGCGCTCGCGGCAGAGAACTACTGTAGCTGCGACCGGAACCGCCGATGGCTTGCTCCTCCTCCTCGGCGGCACACGTGACTCACTCTTTCGCGCAAGGCGCACCCTCAGAGAACTTTCCGATGATGCGAATGCATCAGCGTTTGAGTTTGGCCCGCTTCACTGGGCAAGAATGGAGACCATCGCAAACGCATGGGAACGACGCGCGACAGACAGGGATGTCTTCCAGACACTCATGGCCGCACCAAACGACGAAAACTACGAAGGAACCTTCTTCGCAGACCAGATCAGGTACAAGGATGTCGTTGGGCTACCTTGATGGCGCGCCCGGCACCGGTTGATCAAGGCGCCGCCGTCGCCGTGGCCCCATCCTGATTACTCAGCCTTTTTCATCCTGTGTAGCGGTTGGCTTCGACGTGGTGCAGCACGAGGATGGCCTGCACGATCGTGGTAGCCCGGCGCGGGCAACAACGCAGCTTGGCGAGGATCTTCCAGGTCTTGAGGGTGGCGATCGCGCGTTCGCCGCGGGCGCGGATCTTCGCGTGGGCCCGGTTCACCGTCTTTTGCCGGCGTGACAGCTTCGGCCGGAAGCGGCGCCGCTTGAACGGAGTGCGCACGCTGCCGTGGGCACCTTGATAGCCCTTGTCGGCGAAGGTCATCACGTCCGCGCTGGTAAGCGCGTCGATGATGCCGTGGGCCCGGGCTGCGGTCAGGTCGTGCACCGCGCCCGGCAGCGCGGGTGCAACCCAGACGAGCCGGCCAGCCGCATCGGCGATGACCTGCACATTCACCCCATGCCGCTTATGTTTGCCCGAGTAGTAGGGCCGTTGGTCGGCGACTCGGTCGATCGGGATCAGCGTGCCGTCCAGGATCGCGTACGCCAGCCTGCGGATCCGGTGCATGGCGGCGGCCAGGTCGTCGGATGCTGCCGCGAGCAGGGTCATTGCTTCCTGCACGTACCGCCATGCGGTGCTGACGCCGATCTCGAATCCGGCTGCAAGACGGGAGTAGGTGTCGCCGTTGCGCAGGTGGGCCAGGGCGAGCAGTGCCTGACGTCCCGGGTTGAGGCGCCGCCAGCGGGATCGGCGCTTCTCACGGTGGCTGCGGATGCGGTCGGCGAGGTAGCTCAGGTCCGGCTGGACAACGCGATCGTGGACGGGTAAGACAGCACAGGCGAGGCTCCCGGTTGGGGCATCGGGTTTTGGTCGATTTGCTGTCTTACCTGGAGCCTCGCCCTCATCGATCCGCGGCCCCGGCCTACCCGCGCTGACCTGCAAAATCAGGTTGAAAAAGGCTCAGCGTGGTGAATTCGTCAATAGCGTGCTGCGGGATGTCGTACAGCGTGCGGCCGGACTGACGATCGAACGATGCCGCTGCGGCCTCCGCATCGGGGCCGACGACCTCGAAGTCGGACGCCGGCATGTCTTCGGATCCGTCAACTTCGTCGGGCGATCGGTCTCCGGACCACAGCTCCAGGTAACCGCCGTCCATCAAGACAAGCTCTCCTGACGGGCACGTCACCTCGCCGAGCACCACCGTCTCTCCCACGATCGAGAGAGTCTAGGTGAGCCCCCACGGGCCGCGGGATCACCTACCCGGCGTGACCAAGCTGCCGAACTCGCATCAAGCGAACGCGCTCCTGCCGGTTACGGCGCCGTCAACCCGTTTCGCTGATGGTGCGCGGCGTCGAATGCCGGGAAGAACACGGCGTTACCAGCGTTCCGGGTCACACCGCTAACGGAGACGGGTAGCGCCACAAGCAACACCCGAGCCCGATGGTCGTGTCGAGGCATGTCGAACCGTGCCTGTCCAGCCAGACGCCCCCGGCGTCCGCTCCCCTCGACCAAAGGAGCAGGGTGATGATCGCCAGCACTCTCAACCAGGACGAGCTACTCCAACTACCCGCAGTGGTCGATCTCGCGACCGCCGCTCGCGCTCTCGGCGTGGGCCGTACGAAGGCTTACGACTTGGCGAAGAGCGGGGCCTTCCCGTGCCCGGTGCTTCGGATCGGAACCTCCTACCGCGTGCGCACGGCGGACCTGCTCAAGCTCATTGGCGTCGAACGGCAGGAGACCGACCGCGAGAATCCTCCGGACCGGACAGGCGACTACGCCGACCGCTGAGGTCCGCCCGCTTCAGCCTCGTCGGGAGCAGCGGCAGCCCACGCCGGCCGGTAGCGCCCGGCGAGCACGTCGTCGACGAGCAAGGCGAGAATCCCGGACGGCGTGAGGTCAGGCCGCATCACCGCCAGCCTCTCAATCTCCGACGGCGTGAGCCTGATCTTGACCTGCTGATCCCGCTTCTCGCGCGCGGGCAACGGCGGCAGGTTGTCGGCGACAGGACGCTGTCGCGGCATGCCTCAACTCCTCGACGAGCGGCTCACACGGCTGGATAACGAGTCGAGGTTCCCACACCCACATCGCCTATCACCATCCGCCACCATACAGGCAACCTCGGTACCCATATTAGGTACCGGACAGAGGTGCCATCAATTCGTACGTGATGCTGTCTCAGGCGTTGACGCCAGAGCAGCGGCGCATCCCTCAACGGAAGGAGCACGACCAGCGTGAGTACGTCGGACCCGATCAAGAAGATCACTCTTCGCAGCGGCAAGGCCCGCTACCGGTTCGTCATTGACGTCGGACGCAAGCCGGACGGACGCCGGGACCAGCGGACGTACACCTTCGACACCAAGAAGGAAGCCAGGGCCGAATACGCCCGGATCAAGCACGAGACCGACCGCGGCACGTACGTCAAACCCGGCAAGATCACGGTGGACGAGTTCCTCGACGAGTGGTTGACGTCGGCCACCCGCGACGTGGAGAAGGCCACCGCCGCCAACTACCGGGACGCGCTCCTGCCGGTCCGGGCGCGTCTCGGCGGACAGCCACTCCAGGACATCACCGAGGCCGACATCGAGGCGTTGGTCGACTGGATGCTGACGGAGCGCCGGAAACGCGGCGGCAAACCGGGAACGGGCCTGGGTGTCCGATCGGTGCGGCTGACGCTCGGCCGCCTCCGGACCGCGCTGAACGTCGCGGTCCGCCGTCAGCTCGTGGTCCGCAACGTCGCAGCGTTCGTCACCATCCCCAGGGCGGCGGCGAAGGCCGCCGCCGAGGCACGGGCGGAGCGCAAGCCGTGGACCCAGGAGGAGGTGAAGACGTTCCTGACCGGCATCACGGGCGAACGCCTGTACGCCGTCTGTCTGCTGTCGCTGATGGGCCTACGACCGGCCGAGGTGTGCGGCCTGCGCTGGTCCGATGTCGACTTCGAGGCCGGCACGATCGCAGCCGGGGAGAACACCCGGACGCTCGTCGACGGCGAGATCGAGGAGAAGGAGGCCAAGTCGGCGGCCGGCAAACGCGGCCTACCAATGCCGGCAACTGTAACGAAGGCGCTGAAGGCCTTCCACACCCTGCAGAAGAAGGAGCGCCTGAAAGCTGGCAACGCCTACGTCGACAGCGGCTACGTCTTGGTCGACGAACTCGGCCAGCCGCAGCGGACCGACTGGCTCCGCCGCCGGGTGTACGAACTGATGGCCAAGGTCGGCGTACGCAAGGTCCGGCCGTACGACGCGCGGCACGCCTGCCTGACCTACCTGGCCGGAGTCGGCGTGCCCGATGTCGTGCTGGCGGCCTGGGCCGGCCACGCGGACGGCGGCACCCTCGCCAAGCGGGTCTACGTCCACCCGGACAACAGCCACCTGAAACTGGCAGCCGAGCACCTCGAATCAGGCCTGTTCGGGTGACTTCTACGCCCGGATCCCAGCAGTACAGGCGTACGTGATGAATTGTGAGACGGAACAGCAAGAAGGCCCCGACTCACCGAAGTGAATCAAGGCCTTGACCTGCTGAAACCCTGTCGGGACGGCCGGATTCGAACCGACGACCCCTTGACCCCCAGTCAAGTGCGCTACCAAGCTGCGCCACGTCCCGTTGCTACCGCCGGACCTTGCCCGCGGCAGCCGGTACAGCTTAGCGCAGCTTCTCCCATCCGTCGCACAGCCCCCACCCCCACCGGACTCTCTGAGCCGGACAGGTCATCACCCCTAAAGCGTCCTAGGAAGGAGGGTGAAGAGGGCGGGCCCAGGTGGGAGGGCAAGCAGCCTCTCACCTGGGCCCGGGAAGCTAGGTCAGCCGTGTGCTTTGCCTCGGCCGCCGGGGCCGAGCTTCTTGCGGGGGCGTACCGAGATCTCGATGGGGCTGCCCTCGAAGCCGAACTCCTCGCGCAGCTTGCGCTCGACGAAGCGTTGGTAGCCGGCGTCCAGCGGGCCGGTGGTGAACAGCACGAACCGTGGCGGAGCCACGCCGGCCTGAGTGGCGAACAGGATCCGCGGTGCCCGTCCCCCACGTACGGGGTGCGGGGTGGCCTGGACCAGGGCGGTGAGCCAGGCGTTGAGCTGCGCGGTGGGGATGCGCGTCTCCCAGCTGTCCAACGCCCGGTGCAGGGCGGCGGCGAGCTTGTCGACGGCCCGACCGGTCATCGCCGACAGGTTCAGCCGGATCGCCCACGGGATGCGGCGCAGTTCCCGGTCGATCTCCTTGTCCAGGTAGTACCGACGGTCGGCGTCGACCAGGTCCCACTTGTTGAAGGCGATGACCATGGCCCGGCCGGCCTCGGTGACCATGGACAGGATCCGCTGGTCCTGTTCGCTGATCGGCTCGCTGGAGTCGAGCAGCACCACCGCCACCTCGGCCGCTTCGATCGCGGCGGCGGTACGCAGGCTGGCGTAGTACTCGGTGCCGCTGGCCTTGCCGACCCGCTTGCGTAGGCCGGCGGTGTCCACCAGGTGCCAGGTCTCGCCGCCGATGGTGACCAGGCTGTCCACCGGGTCGACGGTGGTGCCGGCGACCGAGTCGACCACCGCGCGTTCCTCGCCGGAGAAGCGGTTGAGCAGGCTGGACTTGCCGACGTTGGGTCGGCCGACCAGCGCTACCCGTCGTGGGCCGCGCGGGCGGTTCTCCACGATCTTCGGTGCCTCGGGCAGCGCGGCCATGATGGCGTCGAGCAGGTCACCGGAACCACGGCCGTGCAGCGCCGAGATCGGGTGCGGTTCGCCGAGGCCGAGTGACCACAGCGAGGTGGCCTCCAGCTCGATGTTGGCGTTGTCGGCCTTGTTGGCGACCAGGATGACCGGTTTGGCGCTGCGCCGCAGCATCTTCACCGCCGCCTCGTCGACGTCGGTGGAGCCCACCGTCGCGTCGACCACGAACACCACCACGTCGGCGGTGGCCACGGCCGTCTCGGCCTGCGCGGCGATCGCGGCGGCCCGGTCCTTCGCGTCCGGTTCCCAGCCGCCGGTGTCGACCACGGTGAAGGCCCGGCCGGACCACTGCGCGTCGTACGGGATCCGGTCGCGGGTCACCCCGGGTACGTCCTCGACGACCGCCTGACGGCGGCCGATGATCCGGTTGACCAGAGTGGACTTGCCGACGTTGGGCCGGCCGACCACGGCAACCACCGGCTGCGGGCCGGTCGGCTCCTCGATGTCGAGGTCCGGTTCCCGCAGCTCCACCCAACCGTCGTCGTTGCTCACGCCACGCCCCGCTCGGTGAGCAGCTCACGCAGTCGGGCCACGACCTCGTCGATGCCCAGTTCGGTGCTGTCGAGCACCACGGCGTCGGCCGCCTGGGCCAGCGGGTCGGCCTTGCGGGTCGAGTCCAGCTGGTCACGCCGGGCCAGGTCGGCGGCGGTGGCGGCGACGTCGGAGGCGTTCTCGGCGCTGCGGCGGGCAGCCCGCGCGGCAGCCGAGGCGGTGAGGTAGACCTTCAGGTCGGCGTCGGGGGCCACCACGGACCCGATGTCGCGGCCCTCGACCACGATCCGGCCCGCCTTGTCGATCATGTCGCGTTGCCGGGCGACGAGCAGCGCCCGCACCGCCGGTACGGCGGCCACCGCGGACACGGCGGCGGTCACGTCGGCGCCCCGGATCTCGGTCTCGACGTTCACCCCGTCGGCGGTGACGGCGTACCCCTCGGGGTCGGTGCCGATGCGCAGGTCGACCTCACCGGCGACCTTGGCCACCGCGTGCGCGTCGTTGAGGTCGACACCGGAGCGCAGCACCGCCCAGGTGATGGCCCGGTACATCGCGCCGGTGTCCAGGTAACGGGCGCCCAGGCTGGTCGCGAGCCGTCGCGACACGGTGGACTTACCCGAACCGGACGGCCCGTCCACAGCGACGACGCAGCGCCCGATCGGTATGTTTTCTCCCACCGTTGTCCTCCTCAGCCCGTACCTCACGGTCCGCCGTCATCGACGTCACGCAAGCGGTTGACACACATGTCCCATCATGCCCGGCGCCGAACCCCACGGCCCGCCGGGCCGTCCGCGAGCCTACCCTCAGCGGTACCCGCGACCGCGCGGTCAGTCACCCACGGCCTTGAACAGGGCGGCGACCTCCGCGTTGGTCAGCCGTCGGGTCCGCCCGCTGCGCAGGTCGCCGAGCCGGATCGGCCCGATGGCGGTACGCACCAGCCGGCTCACCGGGTGCCCGACCTCGGCGAGCAGCCGCCGGACGATGTGTTTGCGTCCTTCGTGCAGGCTCAGCTCGACCTGGGCGGTACGCCCCAGACTGTCCACCACCCGGAACGCGTCGACGCTCACCGGGCCGTCCTCCAGCTCGATGCCGGCGGCCAGCCGCTTGCCCAGGTTGCGCGGGATCGGCCCGGCCACCTCACACAGGTAGGTCTTCAGCACCCCGTAGGAGGGGTGCATCAGCCGGTGCGCGAGGGTGCCGTCGTTGGTGAGCAGCAGCAGGCCCTCGCTGTCCGCGTCGAGCCGCCCGACGTGGTAGACCCGCTGCTCGACCCGGTTGTTGAGGAAGTCGGCCAGCGCGGTGCGGCCCTTCTCGTCGGCCATGGTGGAGACCACCCCGCGGGGCTTGTTCATGGCCAGGTACACCAGCCGGGTGTCGGCCTGCAGTCGTTCACCGTTGACGTGGATGACGGCGGTGGCCGGGTCGACCTTGTCGCCGAGCTGCGCCACCCGCCCGTTGACCGTCACCTTCCGCCGGAAGATCAGGTCCTCGCAGGCGCGCCGGGAGCCGACACCGGCGGCGGCGAGCACCTTCTGCAGGCGTTCCGGGCCGGTGTAGACGGGTGCGTCGGGCGAGGGGGTGCGGTTATCGCGAGGCATCAGCAAGCTCTTCTACGTCGTCGGGGAGGAACGGGGCCAGCGGCGGCAGGTCGTCGAGGCTGTTGAGGCCGAGTTTCTCGAGGAACATCGTGGTCGTCCGGTAGAGGTACGCCCCACTGTCGGACTCGGTGCCACACTCTTCGACCAACCCCCGGGAGACCAGGGTACGGATCACCCCGTCGCAGTTGACACCGCGGATGGCGGAAATCCGCGACCGGGTCACCGGCTGCTTGTACGCGACCACGGCCAGGGTCTCCAGGGCGGCCTGGGTGAGGCGGACCGACTGCCCGTCCAGGATGAAGCGTTCCACGTAGCTGGCGTATTCCGGCCGGGTGTACAGCCGCCAGCCACCGGCCGCCCGCCGCAGGTCGAAGCCGTGTCCGGCGGCGGTGTAGCCGGCGGCGATGTCGTCGAGCATCGGGCCGATGCGCTCCGGCGGTTGCTCCAGCACCTGGGCCAGGGTCAGCTCGCTGACGGGTTCGTCCACCACCAGCAGGATCGCCTCCAACGCGCCCCGCAGTTCGGTGTCGTCGAGCAGCGGTGTCGGCTCGGGTGCCGGCCTGGCCCGCCCGGACCGCTGCTTGCGCGCCCCGCCGGCATCCCCCACCGCCGTCCCGGCCCGCTCACCGGCCGCCTGCCCGCCGGCACCCGGTGCACCGACCGAGAGTGTCGACGACGCATCTGTCCCCTGTTCGTCGGCACCCGGCTCACCGACCGAGTGCGTCGATGACGCATCTGTCGGCTGTTCGTCGGCGACCGGTGCACCGACCGCAAGCGCCATTGACGCATCCGCTGCCGGCTCGTCGGCAACCGGTTCGCCGGCGGGAAGGGTCACCGAGGCGTCGGATGCCTGCCCGTCGCCAGCCGGCGGCGGGGTGTCGTCGGCGTCCTGTTGCGGCGGCTCGGTCGGGCTCTGCGGGCCGGACTCACCCGTGTCGTCGACAGCATCGTCAGTAGGCCGTGCCTGGGCAGGCACGGTGGTGGCGGTCTCGGCGGGTGGGGCGGGACGCTGCCAGGGTGGGATCCAGGCGGCTGCCTGGTCGGCAAGCGAATCCCGGCGTTCCTCGTGACTCATCCGGCGTGCTCCTGCCTCGTTGCCGTCCCGTCCGTGCCTGCTTCGCTTCCCGACACGGCCCCCGAGTCCGTCACCGTGTCGACCACCGGCGCGGGCCCCGGATCCGTGTCGACGACTGACCCGGGTTCCGGATCCGTGTCAGCGGCCGGTGCCGCCGGGTTCTCGGCCGGCTCGGCGGGGGCGCCGGCGTACTCGTCGATGGTCAGCGCCGGTCCGCCGTCGGCGGGTCCGGTCCAGCGTACGGTCAGCTCCTCCAACGCCTGTTCCTGCACGAAGGCCACCACACCCTGCCGGTACAGCTCCAGCAGGGCGAGGAAGCGGGCCACCACCTCCAGGGTGGCCTCGCAGTCGGCGCAGAGCAGGGAGAAGGTGGCGGTGCCGGCGCGGCGCAGTCGTTCGGCGATGATCCCGGCGTGTTCCCGGACACTGACCCGGACCATGTGCACGTGGGCGATGGAGACCTCGGGGATCGGTTTCGGGGTCATCGCCTTCACGGCCAGCTTGAGCAGGCGTTGCGGGCCGATGCCGAGCACCAGGTCGGGCAGGGCTTCGGCGAAGCGGGGTTCCAGGGTCACCGCGCGCGGGTAGCGGCGTCCGCCGACCTCCTCCAGCGCGGCGATGTGCGCCGCCGCCTCCTTGTACGCCTTGTACTGCAGCAGCCGGGCGAAGAGCAGGTCCCGCGCCTCCAGCAGGGCGAGGTCCTCCTCGTTCTCCACCTCGGCGGAGGGCAGCAGCCGGGCGGCTTTCAGGTCGAGCAGGGTGGCGGCGATGAGCAGGAACTCGCTGGCCTCGTCGAGGTCCCAGTCGTCACCCATGGCCCGGATGTAGGCGATGAACTCGTCGGTGACCTGGTGCAGGGCGACTTCGGTGACGTCCAGCTTGTGCTTGCCGATCAGTTGCAGCAGCAGGTCGAACGGGCCGGTGAAGTTGGCCAGCCGTACGGTGAACTTGCCGGTGTCGGCACCGTCGACCGCGTCCGGATCGGCCACCGGCGTCTGGTCGTCCGCAGCGGCGGGGTCGAGGGGCGGGGCGGTCACGCCGACGACCGTAGTCCACGGCCTGGCCACGGGATTGCGGAGCCTACCGCTCCGCCTGCGCGGCGATCACCTCGCGGGCGAGCTGGCGGTAGTTGCGGGCTCCGGAGGAGGCCGGGTCGAGGGTGGTGATCGGGGCGCCGGCGACGGTGGACTCGGGGAACTTCACGGTCTTGGTGATCACCGTCTGGTAGACCTTGTCGCCGAAGGCCTCCACCACCCGTTGCAGCACCTGCCGGCAGTGGGTGGTGCGGCTGTCGTACATGGTCGCGAGGATGCCTTCGAGTTCCAGGTCGAAGTTGAGCCGCTCGCGGACCTTGTCGATGGTGTCCAGCAGCAGCGCCACCCCGCGCAGGCTGAAGAACTCGCACTCCAGCGGGATGAGCACGCCGTGCGCGACGGTCAACGCGTTGATCGCCAGCAGACCCAGGGAGGGCTGGCAGTCGATCAGGATGTAGTCGTACTCCTTGCGGACGCTGCGGAGCACCCGCGCCAGGGCCATCTCCCGGGCGACCTCGTTGACCAGTTGAATCTCGGCGGCGGAGAGGTCGATGTTGGCGGGCAGCAGGTGCAGACCGGCCACGTCGGTCTTGATCAGGACGTCCTCGGCGGTGACGTCGTCCTGCATCAGCAGGTTGTAGACCGACAGGTCCAGGTTGTGCGGGTTGACCCCCAGGCCGACCGAGAGGGCGCCCTGCGGGTCGAAGTCGACGAGCAGCACCTTGCGGCCGTACTCGGCCAGGGCGGCACCCAGGTTGATGGTCGTGGTGGTCTTGCCGACGCCACCCTTCTGGTTGGCCATCGCGATGATCCGCGCCGGGCCGTGCCGGTCGGTGGGCATCGGCTCGGGGATGGGCTTGCGCATCGTGTAGGCGGCCGGGTCGGCGGGCCCCAGGTCCGCACCGAGGGCATTCTGCTGTTCGCGGAGCTCCGACGTCCAGGTCTCGGCACGGTCACCGTTGCCAGCCATGTCCTCGTTGCCCCCTCCCGACGACCATCCGGCGTCGGAGCCGCCCGACGTCCTTTGCGGCGCCGCTGCACACCCCGGTCATCTCACCGCCAAGGCTGCGCTGCCGACTGTACGCCACCGGCGAGCAGGGCGTTCGGCACCCGCTCGGCGTGTCGGCCAGCGGCACCGACCAGGGCCGCTCAATCGCGGGCACGTGGGTGGGCGGTGGCGTAGACCTCGCGCAGCCGGTCGACGGTGACCAGAGTGTAGACCTGGGTGGTGGTGACCGAGGCATGCCCCAGCAACTCCTGCACCACCCGCACGTCGGCACCGCCGTCGAGCAGGTGGGTGGCGTACGAGTGGCGCAACGTGTGCGGGGAGACCGCCTGCGGTCCGTCGACGGGCAGGCCGGCGCGTTCGGCGGCGCGGCGCAGGATCATCCAGGCGCCCTGGCGGGTCAACGGACCGCCCCGGGAGTTGAGGAAGACCCTCGGGGTGCCGCGGCCGGCGGCGACCAGCCCGGGTCGGGCCCGGACCAGGTAGGCGCCCAGCGCCTGCATCGCGTACCCACCGATGGGCACCAGGCGGTCCCGTCCGCCCTTGCCGCGCAGCTGCACCACCGCGTCGGTGAGGTCCACATCGTCCACCGCAAGGCCGACGGTCTCGGAGATGCGGGCGCCGGTGCCGTACAGGAACTCCAGCAGCGCCCGGTCACGCAGCGCGAGCGGCGCGGTGTCCCCGGCCGCCTGCACCGGCCCGGCGGCGTCCAACAGTCGGACCACGTCGTCCAGCGACAGGGCGCGCGGCAGCCGGCGCGGCGGGGTGGGCGGCCTCACGTCACGGCTCGGGTCGGCGGCGGCGAGGCCCTCGCGCAGCGCGAACCGGTGCAGGCCCCGCACGGCGCTGGCGGCGCGGGCTGCCGACGAGGCGGCCAGCGGCGGATGCCCGTCGTCACCGGCGCGCAGCCGGGCCAGGTGACGTTCGATCTCGCCGGCGGGGACGGCGGCCAGGTCACTCACCCCGGCGGCGGCCAGGCTGTTGAGGTAGCGGTCCAGGTCCCGGCGGTAGGCCACCAGGGTGTTCGCGGCCAGGCCACGTTCGACGGTGAGGTGGTCCAGGTAGCCGCGCAGGGCGCGGCGCAGAGCCGGCGCGGGCTGGTGGCCCGTGCCGGCTCCGTCCGCTGCGGCGGTCGGGGTGCGGCCGGTCAGGCCAGCACCTCGGCCAACGGGGTGGTCGGCAGGTCGTGTGCCTCCGCGACCGGGCCGTACACGACCTGTCCGTCGTGTGTGTTCAGGCCCAGCGCCAGCGCCGGATCGCGGCGGGACGCCTCACGCCAGCCGTGGTTGGCCAGCTCCAGCGCGTACGGCAGGGTGACGTTGGTCAGTGCGTACGTGCTGGTGTTCGGTACCGCGCCGGGCATGTTCGCCACGCAGTAGAAGATCGAGTCGTGCACCTTGTAGACCGGGTCGGCGTGCGTGGTGGGCCGCGAGTCCTCGAAGCAGCCACCCTGGTCGATCGCGATGTCGACGAGCACGCTGCCGGGCTTCATCCGGGAGACCAGTTCGTTGGAGATGAGCTTGGGGGCCTTCGCGCCGGGCACCAGCACCGCGCCGATGACCAGGTCCGCGTCCAGCACCGCCCGCTCGATCTCGTACGCGTTGGAGGTGACGGTCTGCAGGTGGCCCCGGTAGATGGCGTCGGCCTGCCGCAGCCGGCCGACGTTCATGTCCAGCAGCAGCACCTCGGACTGCAGGCCCAACGCGATCGCGGCGGCGTTCATGCCGGAGACACCGGCGCCGATGACGACGGTCTTGGCCGCGTAGACGCCGGAGACGCCGCCGGGCAGCACTCCCCGACCCCCGCCGGTACGCATCAGGTAGAAGGCGCCGACCTGCGGGGCGAGTCGACCGGCCACCTCGGACATCGGGGCGAGCAGCGGCAGCGACCGGTCGGGCAGCTCCACCGTCTCGTACGCGATGCCGGTGACCTTGCGGTCCAGCAGCGCCTGGGTGCAGTCCGGGGACGCGGCCAGGTGCAGGTAGGTGAAGAGCACCTGCCCCTCACGCATCCGGTGGTACTCCTCGGCGACCGGTTCCTTGACCTTGAGGACGAGTTCCGCGGTCTCCCACACCTCGTCGGCGGTGTCCAGGATCTTGGCGCCGGCGGCGGCGAACTCCTCGTCGGTGATGCTCGACCCGACTCCGGCGCCGGCCTCGACGAAGATCTGGTGACCGTTGCGGGTGAACTCGTTGACTCCCGCAGGCGTGATCGCCACCCGGTACTCGTGGTTCTTGACCTCGCGGGGAATGCCGACCTTCACGATGCAGACCCTCTCTCCGCCGGACCGCTAACCCGACTACGCGGCATGTGGTGGCCCCTTTGCCACTACACGGACAACCGGTCCCGTCGGCGCAGTTTATTCGGGCCCGGCACCACGTCGGAGCATGCACTGTGACACCTGGTGCCCGCGGACGTTGACGAAGTGTCAGGTGCAGAACCCCACCCTTCGGCGGAGTGGCAGGTCAGCCGTCCAGACGGTGATCGGCCACAGCGTCCCACTCATGGCATGCCGGTCACACGGGCCGCCGGATGGATCACTACTGTCTGTGTGTGTGTCGCCTCATGACATACCCCGTTACCTCTCAGTGTGCTTTGGCACACGATTGGTAGTCCCCGCCTTGCGGCGGGACGGTCCCGGTCTGACCGACTGGTGTCGTGCCGGGTTCACGCTTCATGGCCACCTGCCCACGTGTGCGGGTCTTCTGGTCGGCTCCACGTGCTGGCACCGGGCCACTCCCGGCGGATTTCGCCGCGAGGGCGGCGAGGTTGAGTGCGGCGTTGCGGTCACGGTCGATGACCAGGCCGCATGCCTGGCAGGTGTACTCGCGTTCGGACAGGGCGAGTTTGGTTTTCACCACGCCGCACCCCGAGCACGTTTTGGATGATGGGTACCAGCGGTCGGCCACCAGCAACCGGCCGCCGTTCCATTCGGTCTTGTACGCCAACTGGCGGCGGATCTCGCCGAATCCGGCGTCGGCGATGTGTCGGGCCAGCGTGCGGTTGGCCAGCATGCCGGTCACGTTGAGGTCTTCCACCACGACCGTGCCGTGCTCGCCAGCCAGTCGGGTGGTCAGTTTGTGTAGCCCGTCGCGGCGCAGGTTCGCCACGCGGGCGTGGGCGCGGCCCAGCCGGGCGGATGCGCGGCGCCACCGTCTCGACGGGCGCTGCCCGGTACGCCGGTCAGGGCCGGTCTTGCGCGACAGCGCCCGGCCGAGATGCCGCAGCCGGGCCTGCGCTGCCGTCAGGTGACGCGGGTTGGCCACCAGTTCGCCGGTGGACAGCACCGCCAGGTACTTGACCCCGATGTCCACCCCGACCACTGACGCGGGCCGGGCCACCCGGCGCTCGACACGGTCGACCTGCACGCAGAGCGCGACGTGCCAGCGTCCACCGTCACGACGCAGGGTGGCAGACATGATCCGGGCCGTGCCGTCGTCCAGACGCCGGGCCAGCTTGCGGGATGACTCGTGCAACTTCAACCGGCCCAAACGGGGCAGCACAACATGCTTGCGGTCCGACTCCACCCGGATCACGCCAGTGGTGAACCGCACCGACGGCGTGGTGCGGCGGCGGGACTTGAACCGGGGAAACCCGACCGGCCGACCAGCCCGCCTACCCGTGCGGGAGTCCGCCCAGTTCTTCAACCCACGCGCCAGGGCGTCCAGGCCGGTGTTGAACGCCTCCTTGGACACCTCACCCCACCACGGCGCGACCTTCGCCTTGGCCTGGTTCCACGCCTTCCGCAGCGCGGGCAGCGACCACGGCAGCGACGGGGTCAACAGTTCGTCAGGGATGCCGTAGGTGCGTTCGGCCGCACGCTGGTCCATGACCGCCTTGACTCGCGCCAGGGCCCAGTTGTGCGCCACGCGTGCCGCACCCGCGTGCGCCAGCACCGCCCTCTCTTGGGTCGGCGTGAGGTCGAGAGCGAAACGGTACGCCTGGATCGTCTTCACTGCGAGCCGCCCCCGGTGGCCGCTTCGACGGCGCGGCGGGCACGGCTCGCGGCGGCGCGACGCCCGTACAGTCGGGCGCACAACGACGTCAGGACCTCGGTCACGTCCCGGACCAGATCGTCATCGACCCCGGCCGGATCGACCACCAGCAACCGACGGCCTTGCGCCGACAGTGCCGCCTCCACGTACTCGGCCCCGAACCGGGCGAACCGGTCGCGGTGCTCGACCACGATCGTGCTCGCAGCCGGGTCGCGAAGCAGGGCGAGGAACTTCGTGCGGTGTCCGTTCACCGCCGAGCCGACCTCGGTCACCACTCGGTCCACGGCGCGTTTCTGGCCGGTGGCCCACACCGTGACCCGGGCGACCTGCCGATCCAACTCCGGCTTCCGATCAGCCGAGGGCACACAGGCATACACCACAGTCTGCCCGGTATCGCAGGCAGCACCGGTCACTGGCTCCCCCACCATGATCAGACGACCGACACGATAGGTGGGAACAGGCAGAGTTCCAGCCGCGTACTGCCGCCGAGCAGTGATATACGCGATTCCGGTAGCCAGCCCATTCCTTCAAGTTCACCCGACCGCCATAGATGCTCATAGAGCACCAAAGACTGCTGACATCACAGCAATTGTCAACCCCTCAGCCCGGGTTTCCCCAGGGCGTTTCTGACAAGAGCAAGGTCGTCGCGGGCGTCCTCGGCATTCTGCTGGGCAGCCTCGGCGTCGGCCGGTTCTACACCGGCCACATCAAGATCGGCGTGCTGCAGCTCGTCGTGAGTGTCTGCACCCTCGGCCTCGGTGGCCTGTGGGGCCTCATCGACGGCATCATGATCCTGGTCAACGGTGGCACCGACGCCCAGGGACGTCTGCTGCGCGACTGACCCGTGACAGCGCGCAGGGGCCGGGCGATGTTCGCCCGGCCCCTGCGCGTCGTCTGCTCCCGGCTCAGCCCGGCAGCGGGGCGTCCGCCCCGCGCAGCGCCGACCAGTCGGCGTCGCGGGCGCGGGCGGCGGCGAGCAGCCCGGCCACACAGGACGCATTGGTGATCTCGCCGGCCAGCACCATGCCGACCGCCTCGTCCAGGTCGATTCGGACGATCTGCAGGTCGGCCTCCTCGTCGTGCCGGTCGTGGCGCTGCTCCGCAGGCACGTCGGCCAGATCGCGGGCCAGGAAGACCCGGACCAGTTCGTCGGTGAAGCCCGGCGAGCTGTGCAGGTCGACCAGGACGTCGAGACGGCCGGCGGTCAGGTCGACCTCCTCGGCCAACTCCCGTGCCGCGGTGACCGCCGGGTCCTCGCCGGCCACGTCGGTCAGCCCCGCCGGCAACTCCCACAACCGTCGGCCGACCGGCTGGCGGTACTGCCGGATCAACACCACCTGACCGGCGTCGTCGAGCGCCACCACCGCCACCGCGCCGACGTGCCGGACCAGGTCACGGGTGGCGGTGCCACCACCGGGCATGGTGACTTCCTCGGAGACCACCTCGAAGATGCG
This sequence comes from Verrucosispora sp. ts21, assembly GCF_002879555.1. Classification (NCBI taxonomy): domain Bacteria; kingdom Bacillati; phylum Actinomycetota; class Actinomycetes; order Micromonosporales; family Micromonosporaceae; genus Micromonospora; species Verrucosispora sp. ts21. Next base: position 18,416 of record NZ_PNOZ01000057.1, read on the forward strand.
CCCGGAGTAGCGCACCTGGCGGGAGCGCACCTCGTAGCGGTGCTCGACCGCGCTCACGACGCGGACGTCGCCGGTGCGGCGGTGCCGTTGCGGGTGACCCGCTCGGCGGCGTCCAGGTCGACCGGAAGCTGGTCGGCCTGTGAGTACGCCACGGCGGCCTGCACGAACGCGGCGAACAGCGGATGCGGCCGGGTCGGGCGGCTCTTGAGTTCCGGGTGCGCCTGGGTGGCCACGAAGAACGGGTGCAGCTCGCGGTCCAGTTCGACGAACTCGACAAGCCGCCCGTCCGGCGAGGTGCCGGAGATGTGCAGCCCCGCCTTGGTCAGCTGGTCACGGTAGGCGTTGTTCACCTCGTAGCGGTGCCGGTGCCGTTCGCTGATCTCGGTGCTGCCGTACGCCTCGGCGACGATCGACCCCTCGGCCAGCTTCGCCGGGTACGCGCCCAGCCGCATGGTGCCGCCCAGGTCGCCCTTGCCGGCGACGATGTCCTCCTGGTCGGCCATGGTGGCGATGACCGGGTGCACGGCCTCGGCGTCGAACTCCACCGAGTTGGCCCCTTCGAGTCCGGCCAGGTGTCGGGCCACCTCGATGGTCATGCACTGCAGGCCGAGGCAGAGACCGAGCAGCGGGATGCCGTTCTCCCGGGCGTACCGGGCGGTGCCGATCTTGCCTTCGATGCCGCGTACCCCGAAGCCACCGGGGATGACGATGCCGTCGACACCGGCCAGGGCGGCTGCTGCGCCCGTCGGGGTGACGCAGTCGTCGCTGGGCACCCAGCGCAGCTGCACCCGGGCCCGGTTGCCGAATCCGGCGGCCCGGATCGCCTCGCTGACCGACAGGTACGCGTCCGGCAGGTCCACGTACTTGCCGACCAGGGCGACGGTGATGGTGCGCTGCGGCTGGTGCACCCGCTCCAGCAGGTCGTCCCAGCCGTCCCAGTCCACGTCGCGGAAGGAGAGGCCGAGCCGACGCACCACGTACGCGTCGAGGCCTTCGCGGTGCAGCACCTTGGGGATGTCGTAGATGCTCGGCGCGTCCGGGGCGGCGATGACCGCCTCGGCGTCGACGTCGCAGTACAGCGACAGCTTGTGCTTGAGCTTGTCCGGGATGTCGCGGTCGGAGCGGCAGACGATCGCGTCGGGCTGGATGCCGATGTTGCGCAGCTGCGCCACCGAGTGCTGCGTCGGCTTGGTCTTCAACTCCCCCGACGGCGCCAGGTACGGCACCAGCGACACGTGCAGGTAGAAGCAGTTGTCCCGGCCCAGGTCGTGGCGGACCTGACGGATCGCCTCCAAAAACGGCAGCGACTCGATGTCACCGACCGTGCCACCCACCTCGGTGATCACCACGTCGGGGGTACGGCCGTCGTCGTCCGGGTCACCCATCGCCAGGATCCGGGACTTGATCTCGTTGGTGATGTGCGGGATCACCTGGACGGTGTCGCCCAGGTACTCGCCGCGCCGTTCCTTGGCGATCACGTCGGAGTAGATCTGGCCGGTGGTGACGTTCGCCTTGCCGGACAGCGCCCGGTCCAGGAAACGCTCGTAGTGGCCGACGTCGAGGTCGGTCTCGGCGCCATCCTCGGTCACGAAGACCTCGCCGTGCTGGAACGGGTTCATCGTTCCGGGGTCGACGTTGAGGTAGGGGTCGAGCTTCTGCATCACCACGCGCAGTCCCCGCGCGGTCAGCAGGTTACCGAGGCTGGAGGCGGTCAGCCCCTTACCCAGCGAGGAGGCGACTCCCCCGGTGACGAAAATGTGCCTGGTCGTCCGTGCTGTTGGGGCCAAGGCCTGCTCCCGTGTCGTCCGTCGCGGTCGTGCAGACCGCCGAGCCGATCAGCGAAGTGATCACGCGATCCACGGGATTCCACGCTAACACCTTCCCGGTGCGGGCCTGGTGGCGCACCCGAGGTACGCCACATCGGCTCACCCGGTCGCCACCTCGGCCGATGACCGTACGACCCGGCCCCGGTCGCGTCGCGGCTCGTGCGACACCCCCGCGTCGCCCGCCGGGGCGGCACCAGAGCGGTCGGCGTCAGCGGGCCCGGCATCGGACGGGCCGGCGTCCTGGGGGCGATCGGTGGTGGGCCGCGTCCGGTCCGCGGCATGGTCGAGCACCCGCAGCGCGGACAGCGCCGCCATCGGCACCACCACCGCCGCGGCCGCGCCGGCCACGTCCAGGGCCACCGCGCCCAGTACGCCACCGATCCCGACCGCCACACCGGTGCCCGCCATCGCCGCACGGATCGCCGGATAGATCCCGAACAGCCGCCGCAGGCCACCCCACGGCTGCAACAGCGCGAACCACACCAACAGCGCCCCGACCAGCGCCAGCACCGTCAACGGACTGTTCACCAGGGTCTGGAAGCTCGACGCGCTGGACCGCTGCACCGTCAACCCGCCCGTACCGTCGCCCAGGGCGGCGAGGAACCGGCCCAGGCTCCCCCGCTCACCGGGCGGACGACCCAGGTCCACCACCGCGAAACCGATCATCACCGCCAGCCCGGCCATGCCCGCCCAGGCCAGCCGGGTCATGGTCAGCCAACCACCGGTACTGATCGCCGCGGCCACGCTCACCCCGGCGGTCAACGCGATCGCCCCGATCGAGTCGGCGCCCAGGTAGGGGCTGCCGACCACCACCACGGCCGCACCACCGATCAGCACCATCACCGTCGGCCGCCACTCGCGACGCACCCGCTGGGCCAACCATCCGGCGGTCAGCAACGCGGCGGCGATGAACACGCCGAGCCCGACCGTGCCGAGCCCGGCGTACCGGCCGCCCTCCAGCGCGGAGTAGCCGATGACCCCGTTGAGTTGCAGGCGCGCGCCGGTGACCACGTCCAGACCGACCGCCAGCATGGTCAACCCGGCCACCGCACCCAGCGGGCCGAGGGTGCTGCGGTAGCCCGGTGCGAGCCGCACCAGCAGCGTCGCGGCGGCGAGCAGCGCAGCCGTCAGCCCGGCGAAGGTGAGGGCCGGGTAGGTGTTGCGCCACCAGGGCACCGCCTCGGCCAGCAGCGCCGCCGGCATGGCCAGCGCGGCGGCGACGAGCAGCAGCTCCACCACCGCCACCACCCGCCGGGACACCGGCTTCGGACCGTACGGCCCGGCGTGCCGGCGGGCCCGGCGCAGCAGCGGCAGCACCGCCACCGCCAACGCCACCTGCACGCCGGCCAGCAGGATGAAGAACCCACCGGCGACCTCCCGCTGCGCGGCGGCCTCCCGGTCGGCGTCGGCGGGCTCGGCGATCGCCGCGGCCAGGTCGTCCGGCCGGCCACCGACCGACTCGGCGGGTCGACCGAGGAACGCCCGGTCCGGCATCGGACGACCCAACGCCGTCAACGCGGTCGGCGCGAGGTCGATCAGTTGCAGGTAGCCGCGACGCCCGGTGGTCGGCGAGGTCAACCAGCCGTTGTCCCACCCCGGCCCGTCAGCGACGGCCACATGCAGCCGCGACGGCTGTTCGGTGTCCGCGACCCCGGCCACGATCACCAGCGAGTTCGGTGGCCGGGCGGCCAGCACCCGGGCCAGTTGCGCGTCGGCGTCACGGGCCGCCGCCGCCCGCTCGGCCGGGTCGGTGCCGGCGACCGTGCCCAGGTCGACGATGCTGAGCACGCAGGAGCCGAGCAGCCCGGCCGGATCCTGCGGCAGGGTCGGCTCGTACCGGTCGACGCGGCCGAAGGGTCGGGCGGCGGCCACCGCCGCGCCCGGACCGACCGCCACCGAGCAGCGCACCGACTCCGACAGGGCGCCGGGCACCGTGCCCCACGGCAGCCGGTCCTGGTTGTGCACCACCACGCTCTCCTGCTCCGGCAGGTTCGCGCCGATGCGGTCCGGCTTGTCCACCCTCACCTCGGTCGGCGGGCACGTGCCGTCCCGCTGACCGCCGGTCCACCCGGCGAAGCTGCCCGCCCCCAACGTCAACCAGCCGTCCAGCGGGCAGGTGGGCCGGTAGGCCGAACGCACCGACAGTGACCCGATCGACCCTCCCCGGGCCATCTGCCACAGCGTCGGGGTGCGCTGCGGGTCGACGTCGTCCCACCGCAGCCCGGCCACCCCGACCAGCACCACGAAGTCGGCGCTGGGTCGAGGCGGCGGCGTCCGCGGCCCGGCCGCCAACGCGAAGATGCCCACCACCACCACGACCAGGGTGAGCACGATCGGAGCGACTCGTCGCAGCATCACCGACGTCCCGTCGACGAGGCGTCAGCGTCCGGTGCGGCCAGTTCGGCGTAGAGCGCAACCACCTGGGCGACGGTGTCCGTCTCGGTGGGCCACGTCGCCGCCCGCGCCGCGCCGCGCCGCCCCCACTCGGCGCGGCCGGCGTCGTCGTCGAGCAGGCCCTGTACCGCCGCGTCGACCGCGTCGACATCACCCGGTGGTATCAGCACGGCCGCGTCGCCGACCAGCTCCGGCAGGCCACCCACCGCGGTGGCCACCAGCGGTACGCCGGCACGCAACGCCTCCTGGGCGAACAACTGACGCGCCTCCCAGTCGCTGGTCACCACGGCCAGGTCCGCGGCGGCGAGCAGGTCCGCCACGTCGGTGCGGTGCCCGAGCAGGGTGATCGGCGCGCGGACGGCACTGATCCGGGCGGCCAGCGGCAGATATGCCGGCCCGCTGCCGGCGATCACCACCGCCGGGGGCGGGGTGCGCTCCCGCCATCGGGCGGCGGCGTCGATCAACACGTCGTAGCGTTTCTGCGGGTGCAACCGGCCGACCGAGAGGATCAACGGCTGGTCGGCGGCGACGGCGAACTCGGCCCGTACGGCGGCGCGCCCTCGACGCGGCGCGGGCAGCACCGGCGCGGCCACCGGCGCCAGCCGGGCGTCGGGCGCACCGAGCGCGACCGCACGGTCGACCAGGTCGGCCGAGGCGCCGAGGGTGACCCGGGCGCCCCGGGCGACGATCCGCTCGACCAGGCGGGAGATGCGTCCCCGCAGCCCACCGGCGAGCACCGCGTTGTGCCAGGTGACCACCAGCGGGGCGGACGGTCGGGCGAGCACCGCCACCAGAGCGGCGCGTAGTCCGTGCGCGTGCACGACCCGGACCTGCTCGTCGGCGAGCACCCGCCGCAGCACCGCGACCGCCCGGGCGTCGCCGGGGGCGGGGCTGGCCGGGATCTCCACCGTCGCGAACCGGGCACCGGCCGCCACGAAGTCGAACTGGTCCTGGGTCGCCGCGGGCCCGCAGACCAGCACCGGCAGCCCGGCGGCGGTCAACCCGCGGGTCAGTGCCCGCACGTGCTGTCCGACACCACCGGTGCTGGAGGCCAGCAGCAGCACCACCGTGCCCGTCCGCTCAGGCGTGCCCACCGGCTGATCACCCCTTCCCGTCGGCCTGCTCCGGGCGGTTCCCGTCCGCCTGCCTACCCCGTACGCGGGCCGGCAGCCGTCGGCGCAGCCCGGCCAGCACCGGACGCACGTCGCGTCGGTCGACCAACCAGACCACGGCGAGGAACACGACACCGACCAAGGCTCCGGACAGCATGCCCTGCCCGAGGGCCACCCACCGCGTCGGGGTGCCGTCGGCGTCCGCGAGCAGCCGCAGCAGGCCCAGCGCGGCCAGCGTCCCCGTGGTGGCGCCCAGCAGTCCCGCGCCGGCGGCCCGGGTGGCACCGGCCAGCGCCACCGGCCCGGCGGCGCGCCGCACGGCGACCAGCAGCAGCCCGCCGAGCAGCAGCATGCCCACCGAGTTGGCAAGTGCTGCGGCGAGCACCCGGTCGGCCACCGGCAGCAGCGTCGACAGCGGCAGCAGGGCCAGCGGGACGACAAGCCATCCGGCGGTGATGGCGGCGGTGGCCGAGCGGGTCGCCCCCCGGGCGTACAGGGCCCGGGAGAGCACCGCGAACAGCCCGTACCCGAGCAGCCCGGGCGCGTACCCGGCGATGGCGTCGGCGGTGGCGTCGGCGTTGAGGGGGAAGAACCGCCCGATCGGCCCGGCCGTGCCGACGAGCACGGCGGCGCCGAGGAAGCTGAGCAGCAGCACCCCGCGCAGGGTGGCCGCCAGGGTGTCACGGTAGGTCTGTTCGTCGCCGCCGGCGCAGGCCGCGGCGAGGGTGGGGTACGCGGCGGTGGCCAGCGGCACCGCCAGCACCGCCCAGGGCAGCAGGTAGAAGGTCTGGGCGAGGTTGAACACCTGCGGCGCCTCGGTGAGCCCACCGGCGACCCGGTACAGGATCACCGCGAGGGCGACCTGTTGGGCGGTGACGGTCACGACCCCGGCCACGGCCAGCCCACCGACCCGGGCCCGGGCGTCGGCGGTGAAGGTGTACCCGAGGCGGGGCCGCAGCCGCAGCCGGCGGATCGGGATCAGCAGCGACAGCGACAACACCACCACGCCGAGGGTGGTGCCCGCCGACAGGATCAGCTCCGCGCCGCGACCGGCCTGCGCCACGCTCGCCCCGGGCCCGGCGACACCGACGAAGACCAGGTACACGACGATCACGGTGAGGCTGGACAGCAGCGGCGCGATCACCGGCCAGGCGAAGCGGCGGTGCGCCTGCAGGACACCGCTGAGCACGATGCCGATGCCGTACAGCGGCAGCTGCGGCGCGAAGACCCGCAACATCCGGGCCCCGGCGGCCAGTTCCTCCGGCGACCGGTTGTCCCCCAGCAGGTTGATCAGCGGGCCGGCGCCCAGCGCCAGCAGCACCGCCAACGGCACCAGCAGGGTCACCGTCCAGGTCAGCAGGGCACCGGTGGTGGCCGCCACCGCCCGCCGGTCACCGGCGGCGACCGCACCGGCGAGCAGCGGCACGACCAGGCTGGCCAGTGCCCCACCGGCCACGATCTCGAAGATGATGTTGGGTGCGGTGTTGGCCAGCACGTACATCGCACCCAGGTCGCTGTCCTGGACCACCCAGGTGAACACGGCCGTACGCCCGAACCCGGCCACCCGGCTGAGCACGGTGAGTACGGCGATGAGCGCGGCAGCCGAGGCCACCCGGCCGGCGCCGGCGAGGGGGGCCGGTCTGGTCACGTCAGTCGGGGCGGCGGCCCAGCGCGTCGAGTTCACGTAGTCCCGGCGTACTCGCGATGACCTTCGTGAAACTGACCTTCTCGCTGGCGGCGGTGAGTCCGGCGAGCACCGTGAGCAGGGCGGCCCGACCGGCCGGGCCGGTGCGGGCGGCCAGCGCCACGCCGAGCACCGCGCCGAGGGCGTTGGCGCCGCTGTCGCCGAGCATCACGTCCTCGTCCAGGTCGGCGGGGAGCAGCCCGGCGGCGGCACCGATCGCACCGGCGGCGATCCCGCCCTGCCGGCCCGCGGTCAACGGTGTGCCGAGCAGCAGGCCAGACTTCAACGCCCGCCCGGGCCGCAGGTCCAGCAGGTTGAGCAGGTTCGCGGTCCCGGCGATCACACCCGCGCCGAGCAGCACGTCGACGCCACGGCCCAGCGGACCCTGCCGCTGCCGCCGCCGATGCCCGGCCACGCCCTGGTCGGCGGCGAGCAGCGTCGCGGCGCCGAGACCGGCCGCACCCACCCCGACGATCTTGACCAGGCCGGCGGTGACCCGGCCCTGCCGCAGCGCGGCGAGGTGCCCCGCGAAGCCCTTGTACGCCTTCTGTTCCGGCCGGGCGCCGACCACGTCGTCGTACAGGCCGACGGCACCGGCGCCGAGCCCGGCCAGCAGGGTCGCCGCGCCGGCGGGCACGCTCGCCGCCCCGCAGGCCGCCGCGCCGCTGGCACCCGCGGCGAGCGCCGGCCCGGCCGCCAGGGTGACGGTACGGCCGCGGAAGTTGGTCCGCTCAAGCCCGGCCCCGGCCGGGGAGGTGCGCACCTGACGCAGCGCGTACCGGGCGGCAGCCGCCCCGATGCCCGCCGCCAGCAGTCCCCGCACGATCGTCACGCCGCCGCCTCGCTCCGCACGCTCACACGGCCCTCCTGCCAGTCGGCGGACATCGTCGAATTCGGTGCACCAAGTGCACCGGCGCTCACTGGGGCAGTTTAGGCAGCAGCGACGCGGCGTTGTCACCCACGCCGTACTGACCGGCCTTGCGCTCGGTGAGCTGCTGCACCAGGGCCAGCGTGGTGACCAGTTGCCCCTGCACGGTGTTGGCGTTGTCGATGGTCGAGATGGTCTGCGCGAGCACGGCGTCGCCGCGGACGAAAGCCACCAGGTTGCCGTTGGCGGAGCCGTTGCCGGCCACCACGATGCCCCCGGTCCGGTCGAACTGCTCGGCGATCTTGACGACCGATTCGTCCTTCTTGGCGGAGTCCTTGTCCACGTACGGCAGCCCGCTGACCACCACCACCGCCTCGGCCGCCGTGGTGATCCGGTCGGCGGCGCTCAGATAGCTGGCGTTGCTGTACGCGGCCAGCACGGCCCGCCGGTCGGCCTCGGTGACCGGTTCCGACCCGGCCGGCTGGTCCAGCAGCACGGTGGCCAACAGGGCGCTGGAGGTCTCCACCCCGTGGCCGTTGCCGGGCAGGTTGGCCGTCGGCGCCCCGGTCGGCCGCGCCGCGGTGACCGCCAACTCCAGCAGGTTGTTGTTGTTCTCCGGGTTGATGAACTTGTCCTGCAGATCGATGCGGCCGGTGAGGTCGGCGCCCGCCAGCTGCAACATCTTGATCACGCCTTCGGCGTGGTCACGGCCGGTCGGCGTGGTCAGCACCAGCACCCGCTTGCCGGTCAGCTTGCCCGGCAGCGTGATCTGCGCCATCTCGGCGGCGAACTCCTCCTCCAGCTCCAGTTCCCGTTCCATGCTCTGGACCGTCTGGCGCATCTGCTGGTTGGCCTTGCTCAGCGCGTCGACGTGTTCCTTGAGCGAATCGGCCACCGGGCCGTTGAGCGCGGCGGTGCCGACCACCAGGCCGATCGCCAGTGCCAGGAAGACCGCGGTCAGGGAAACCACGTGGTAGCGAAAATTGATCACGCTTGCAGCCTCTTGAATCGGTCGGGGGCTAGAAGAGCTGGCCGAGCTGGAACACGAAATTGTCCCACCACTCGGAGACCACACCCAGGTACGCCTTACCAACGGTGGAGACGGCCACCGCCGATGCCATGGCCGCGACCGCCGAGAGCACCAGCAGCAGCAGGGAGGAACCGGAGATGCCCTGCCGGTAGAGCCGGCTGACGCCCTTGGCGTCGACCAGCTTCCCACCGACCTTGAGCCGGGTGAGGAACGTCGAGGCCATGCCGCCGCGGCCCTTGTCGAGGAACTCGACAAGGGTGGCGTGGGTGCCGACCGCCACGATCAGCGACGCGCCCTTCTCGTCGGCCAGCAGCATGGCCAGATCCTCGCTGGTGGCCGCGGCGGGGAAGGTCACCGCCGACACCCCCAGGCCGTTGACCCGGGGCAGGCCGGGCGCCCGCCCGTCCGGGTAGGCGTGCACGATCACCTCGGCGCCGCAGCGCAGCACGTCATCGGTGACCGAGTCCATGTCACCGATGATCATGTCGGGGGTGTAGCCCGCCTCGACCAGCGCGTCGGCGCCACCGTCGACGCCGATGAGCACCGGCTTGAACTCGCGGATGTAGGGGCGCAGCACGTCCAGGTCGGCCTTGTAGTCGTAACCCCGGACCACGATCAGGCAGTGCCGGCCCTGGACCTCGGTGACGATGTCCGGCACGCCGACACCGTCGAGCAGCAGGTCACGCTCCTGCTTGAGGTAGTCCATGGTGTTGGCGGCGAACGCCTCCAACTGCACCGACAGGCCCTCCCGGGCATCCGTCATCGCCTTGGCCACGCTCTCGGCGTCCTGCAGGCTGCCGTGCGCCACCGGGTCGTCATTCAAAAAGACGGTGTTGCCGTCGATCCGCACGGTGTCGCCCTCGCGGATCCGTTCGAAGATGCCCTCACCCAGGTCGTCGAGCAGCGGGATGCCGTTTGCGACCAGCACCTCCGGCCCGAGGTTCGGGTACCGGCCGGAGACCGACGGCTTGGCGTTGAGCACCGCACCGACACCGACCGCGACCAGCGAGTCGGCGGCGACCCGGTCCAGGTCGACATGGTCGATGACCGCGATGTCACCCGGGCGGAGCCGCCCGACCAGGCGTTTCGTCCGGCGGTCAAGGCGTGCGGTGCCGAGGATCTGTCCCGGTTCCGCGTTCCGGGCCCGGCGCAACGTGGGTAGACGCATCGTGACCATCCTGGCATGTGAGGCAGGCGAATCTGTCGCGACATGCCTGAGCAGGGCCGCCTACCCAGGGAAGCACATACCGGCGAAGGCCGGTGTGCCTCCGCTCACAATGATGGTCTCACGACCGCCTTTCCCGGGCCGCCACGGCCAGCAACTCCTCCGCGTGAGCGATACCCAGATCCGAGTCCGGCAAACCCGCCAACATCCGGGCCAGCTCCCGCGCCCGCTCGGTGTCCTCCACCACCCGCACCCCACTGGTGGTCACCGCACCACCGGTGTCCTTCGCCACCACCAGATGCCGGTCGGCGAACGCCGCCACCTGCGGCAGATGGGTCACCACCAACACCTGGTGACTACGGGCCAACCGGGCCAACCGCCGCCCGATCTCCACCGCCGCCTGACCACCGACCCCCGCGTCGACCTCGTCGAACACCAACGTGGGCGGGCCACCGGAACCGGCGAAGACGACCTCGATGGCCAACATCACCCGCGACAGCTCACCACCGGAGGCACCCCGCTGCAACGGCAACGACGGCGCACCCGGATGCGCCAGCAACCGCAACTCCACCTCGTCGCCACCGTCCGGCCCGACACCGACCTCCACCCCGTTGACCGACAACGTGGGCTCGGACCGACCCGCCGGTCGGGGCAGCACCGCCACCTCCACCCGGGCGTGCGGCATGGCCAGCCCGGCCAACTCCGCAGTGACCTGGTCGGCGAACCGGGCCGCCGCCTCCTGTCGGGACACCGACAACCGCCCGGCCAGCTCGGCCACCTCACCGGCCAGCCGCGACGCCTCCCGGTCCAACTCGTCGAGCAACTCATCCGAGGTGTCCAGCTCCGACAACCGGGCACCGGCGCGCTGCGCCCAGGCGATCACCCCGTCGACGTCGTCGGCGTACTTGCGGGTCAACGCCCGCAACGCCGCCCGACGCTCGTAGATGGCCTGCAACCGGGCCGGATCGGCATCCAGGCCGGCCAGATACGTCGACAGTTCCACCGACACGTCGGCGACCAGGGTCGCGGCCTCCTCCAGCCGCGCCGCCAACTCACCGAGAAGCGGATCCGTGCCGGCCTGCGCCTCCAACGTCCGCCGGGCGGTGCCCAGCAGCGTCGACACGTCCGGCGTGTCGTCGGTGGCCTCCAGACCACCGGCCACGCACTGGTGCGCCAGCTGCGCCGCGGCCCGCAGACCCTCGGCATGCTCCAGCCGCTGCACCTCGGCCTTCAGCTCGTCGTCCTCACCCGGCTGCGGATCGACCCGGGTGATCTCGTCGAGACCCAACCGCAGCAGATCCGACTCCTGATGACGCTCCCGCGCGTTGCGCCGCCGGTCGGCCAGGTCGTCGACCACCCGCCGCCACTGCGTGTACGCCTCCCGCGTCGCGTCCAGCAACTTCTCGTGCTCCGGGCCGGCGAACCGGTCCAACGCGGCACGCTGCTCGGCCGGACGCAACAACCGCAGCTGGTCGGACTGGCCGTGCACGGCCACCACCTGCTCGCCCACCTCACCGAGCATCGACACCGGCATGCCCCGCCCGCCCAGATGCGCCCGCGACCGCCCCTCGACGGTGACCGTACGGCTCAACAGCAGCGAACCGTCCTCGTCCGGCTCACCACCGGCGTCGCTGATGCGCGCGTGCACCGTCTCGGCGAACCGCCCGGACAGCCGCAGCCGCCCCTCCACGACCGCCCGACCAGGCTGAGCACGCACCCGCCCCGCGTCGGCCCGGCCACCGAAGAGCAGACCGAGGCCGGTCACCACCATGGTCTTACCCGCACCGGTCTCGCCGGTGATGACGTTCATCCCGCCGGTCAACGGCAGCGTGGTGTCCTCGATGACGCCCAGTCCGGTGATGCGCAGCTCTTCCAGCACAGCACCCGACAGTAGACGCGGTCCCCGACAGTTGACCAGCCGGCGCGGGCCGCGGCGCGTCCCGACGGCAGGCGTCGTACAGTTCAGCCCCATGTTGGAGGTGATCGGCCTGACCCCGGCCGAGGAGGAGCTCTACCGCTGCCTGGTGCAGCTCACCACGGCCCGCATCGACGAGCTGACCGAACGGCTGCACCGTCCCCGTACCGACATCGTCACCCACCTCGACGCCCTGCGCGCCAAAGGGCTGGTCCTGCCGGCCGGCCCCGAACCGGACGCGGCGCTGCGCCCCCTCGCGCCGGACGTCCCGCTCGGCGGGGCACTGCTGCGCCAGCAGGAGGCCCTGGAGACGGCCCGCGCCTCGGTCAACCAGCTCACCGAGGAGTACCGGGCCGCGATGCGACGACACGACGCCGCACATCTGGTGGAGGTGATCACCGGGGCGCAGGCGTTGCGCGACCGCCTGCGCGACATGCAGAACGCCGCCCGCTCCGAGGTGCTCTGGTTCTGCCGGGCCAACCCGCTGGCGATGCCCGGCCAGGACAACGTCGAAGAGTTCGACGCCCTCGCCCGCGGCGTCCGCTACCGGGCCATCTACGAACGCGAGATGCTCCTCGAACCCGCCGCGCTGCAAGACGTCGAGCAGGGCGTACGCGCCGGCGAACAGGCCCGCGTCCTCGACCGCCTGCCGGTGCGCCTGGCCATCGTGGACGCACGCACGGCCCTGTGCCCGCTGGTACCCGACCGCAGCAGCGGCGAACCGAGCGCCGCGGTGATCGGCCGCAGCCAGTTACTCGACGCGCTGCTGGCCCTCTTCGAAAGCCACTGGCAGATGGCCACCCCGCTGCGCTCCACCGCACCACCGGCCGACGTCACCGAGGGCTACCGGCCGCAGGCCGACGAGGTGCGGCTGCTGTCCCTGTTCGTGGCCGGGGTACCGGACAAATCCATCGCCTCACAGCTCGGCGTGAGCCGACGAACCGTGCAACGCCGCCTCGCCGACCTGATGGCCGTCGCCGGGGTCGACACCCGACCGGGCCTGGCCTTCCAGGCCGCCCGCCGCGGCTGGATCTGACCCCGCAGGCTGCGGGCGGGACAGCCACCCGGCCGCCCCGCCCGCAGCCGGCGCCTCAGCGCAGCCCGTACGCGTCGATCACGGTCTGCTCGACACTGTTACCGGCCCGGTCGCTGGCCTGCACCCGCAGCGACACACTGCCCCGACCGGCCGGCACCGTGGCGGTGTACCGGCCGCCGTGCGCCTTCACCGAAGCCGTACGCCAGCTCCGCCCACCGTCGAAGGACACCTCGACGCGCAGGCTGGTGCCGGTCGGCGCGGGCACCCCGGCCGGATGGCGCAGGGTCAGCCCGAGCTTGTGCGCCCGCTTGCCCGGCACCTCACCCTGCAGGTCGGCAGGAACCTGGTAGTCGACCTGCAGCAGCGGCAGCGGCGTGGGCCGGTCCCCGGCCGGGCGGGCCGAGGTGAACTGCCAGGCCGTGTCGGTGCGGGTGGCGTAACGCCACGCCGCCGACGAGCGTCGGGTGGACACGTCCAGCCGGTAGCGGGCCGAACCGGCGGTGGTGGGCACCGGTGCCCAGCCGTCGGACAGGTCCGCGATCTGCCGCCCGTCCCGGCTCAGGCGCACCTCGACGGTCGACGGCTCCTCACCGGTGTCGGCTCCAGCGAAGTGACCGTCGGCGTCGACGAACTCGGCCACCTGCAGGTCCAGCGTGTCACCGGTACGCGCAGGCACCGACTGGGCACCGGCTGGCACCGCCGGACGGACCACCGGGGCGTGCCAGGTCTCGGTCACCCGGTCGCCGGCGCCGTACCGCCGGGGCTGCTGGCTCAGGCCGTCGGCCAGCGGCCCCCACTGCATGAACATCACCTTGTGCAGCACCCGGTGCTGCCACCAGCTGTCTCCGGCGCTGACGAACTCCTGCCGGGTCGTGCCGTTGCGCACGATCCGCTGGTCGTCGTTCCAGGAGTGCGTCTGCCACGGACGCCAACTGAACCGCTGCTCGGTGGCCCACCCCGCGCCGGTGCCGCCGTAGCTCGCGGTCACCTCGGCGGTGTTCTTCGCCGTCACCGTGTGCACGATCCGCTCCGGCACCCGCCCCGTCGACACCTGCCACACGTCGTAGAGGTACGGGCTGTCCACGGTCAACGTCAGGTCCAGCGTCGTGCGGCCCTTACGCGCCGCCGCGATCAGCCGCTGCCCGTCGTCGTACGCCACCACCAGCGACGGCACCGGCAGCCGGTCGCCCTCCGGACGCCACACCGTCCAGGCGCTGAAATCCGCCGGCCGCACGATCAGCACCGCGGCGGCGCCGGCGGCCGCGGCGGCGGCGACCTGTTCCTCCTCCGATAGGCGCGGGTCGGCGGTGAGCAGCGCGGCCGCACCCCGCACCCGGGTCAACTCGGCGGGCGTGCCGGTGCCGGCGAAGACCAGCGGCAGCTTCCGCCGGCCGGTCGGCGCCGGCGACATACCCATCAGGTTGATGTCCGACGAGCCGGACACCCCGCTGATCTTCGCCTCCACCATCGGCGCGACGAGCTGCCAACGGGAGGCGAACTCGAACTGACCCGTACGCACCGGCCGGGTCGGTGTGACGTTGACCTGCTGCACGGTGCTGAACGCCATCGCCCCGTGGTCGATCTGCCGGCCGTTGCCCAACACCCGGTGCACGTAGTAACTGAGCGACGCCCGCTGCTCGGTCGGCTTCGGCGTCTCGATCCGCACCGGGACACCCTTACGCGCGTCCAGCACCACGCTCATGTCCCGGTCGACGGTCAGCTCCGGCTCGATGACGGAGGTCAGCTGCTCGTCCAGGGGCGCGCCATGCTCGACCATCGCGGTCAGCAGGTACGTGCCCTCCTCGACCAGCAGCGTGTCCGTCCCCGCCCACGGGCCCCAGTAGTCCGACTCGGGCTGCTCACCGAAGACCGTCAGTCCCGGTGACAGGGCCGGCTGACCCTGCCTGTCCAGCACGGTGACGGTGAGCTTGCGCTGCGGACGGGCGACGGTGAAGGCGACCGCCGTACGGGCCACCACCCCGTTCGCGCCGGTCGCCACCAGCCAGCCCCCGTGCGGCCCGGGGGCCAGCTTCGCCGGGTCCACCCGCAGCGACACCGGCACACTGCCACCCGCCGGCACGCTCACCTGACCCGCCGCGACGTCGACCCCACCGGTCACGGCCTTCCCGCTGTCCAGGTGCCGCAGGTCCAGGGCGAGCCGCAGGGTCTGCGCCGCGTCCGTGCCGTTGGTGTACGTGACGCGCCGCTCGACCGCACCGCCACCGATGGCCACCCGACCGACGTCGGCGGTGGCCGAGGCGTACACCCGCTGGCCGAGCGCCCGGGCCACGTCGACGCGGCCACCACCCTGTTCGAAGACCGTCAACCGCGGATTCGCCGTCGTGGTACTGACCAGCGCATCCTTCAGCTTCCCGGCGTTCCAGCCGGGGTGCTGCTGAGCGAGGATCGCCGCCGCACCGGCCACGTGCGGAGCGGCCATCGAGGTGCCGGAGGCGGTCGTGTACGCCTCACCCACCGGCGTACCCATACCGGTGCCGGCGGACCGGGCCGCGACGATACCGACGCCCGGCGCGGTGATCTCCGGCTTCAGACCGTTGTCACCGACGCGCGGCCCGCGGCTGGAGAACCACGCCAACTCGTCGGCGCGGTCCACCGCCCCGACGGTGAGCGCCGCCGTGGCCGCGCCCGGCGAGCCGACGGTACGCGCCTCGCCCGCGTTGCCGGCAGCGACCACGAACAGCGCCCCGGTCTGCGCGCTCAGGTCGTTGAGCGCCTGACTCGTCGGGTCGGTGCCGTCGGTGGCCTCGCCACCGAGACTCATGTTGATCACCTTCGCGCCGGAGTGGGCGGCCCACTCCATGCCCTCGATGACGTCCGAGTCGTAGCCGGAGCCGTTGTCGTCGAGGACCTTGCCGACCAGCAGCCGTGCGCCCGGGGCGACACCCTTGCGCAGACCGTCCGACGCGGCACCGCTGCCGGCGACGATCCCGGCGACGTGCGTGCCGTGACCGTGACCGTCGTGGGCGCTGCCGCTGCGGGAGAAGTCCCGCGCCTGCACGATCCGACCGGCCAGGTCCGGGTGGGTGGCGTCGATGCCGGTGTCCAGCACGGCCACGGTGACACCGCTGCCGTCGCGGCCGGCCGCCCAGGCCGTGGGCGCGCCGATCTGCGGCACACTGTGCTCCAGGGCGGGACGCACCCGCCCGTCCAGCCAGACGCCGGCGATGCCGGCACCCAGTGCCGGGGCGGCATCGCCCTGACGGGCCGCCGGTGTGCCCGCCAACTGCTTCCACAGGCCACCGACATCGTCCTTGTCGACCCGCACGGCAGCACCGTTGATGCTCGCCAACGGGCGCGCCTCGGCGACGGCGGCCAGCGGCCGCACCCGACCGGACGCCGGCTCCTGGTAGCGCACGATCAACGGCAGGACACCCTGCGCGTCGTCGCCGTAGCCCTCCTCGACCAACTCCTGCACGTCGAACAGGTCGGCGTCGAGCACGCCACTGGAGACGTACGGCAGGACGTCGCTGGGCATCACCCGCAGCCCGCCGTCCACCTGCAGGGTCTGGAAGATGACCCGTTCCCGGCCGGGGCCGGGACGGACGGTCGCGGCGACCCGACCGGGCGCCGCCGGCACGAGGTCGACCTGGTCACCGGTGATGAGGGTGATCCGGACGGGTCCGGTACCGGGGGCGGTCAGCCCGGGCACCGGGCCGGTGGGGTGAGCGGGCGGGTCGGCGGACACGGGTGTGGCGAGTCCGACGGCCAACGCGCCGACCGCGCCGGCGATCAGCCAGCGTGGGGGCCTGTGCATGCGATGCGCTCCTCTGCTCCGGGGGCCCGATCCATCGAAGATCGATTGCTCGGAGTCTGCGACGCGCCGCATCGCACGGTCACTAGTCGCGGCACGCCGCACCGGCGACATGTCGCCAGGTGGACACCGGACGGACCGCCGGACGGCGGACAGGTGTCCGGCAGGTTACCGCCGGGGCCTCACGAAGCGGGAGCGGTCAGCGACGCGAGCCCCGCCAGCCCTGCACCGGCAGGTCGAACTTGGCCACCAGCCGATCGGTGAACGGCCGATCCCGCAGCCGCACGACCCGCACCGGCAGCGCACCCCGCCGCACGGTGATCCGCGCCCCCGGCGGCACGTCGTAGACGCGCCGACCGTCGCAGGACAACACCGCAAGCGTGGTGTACGGATCAACAGTGATCGAGATGGTCGACGTGGGTGCGGTGACCAGTGGACGACTGAACAGCGCATGCGCACTGATCGGCACCAGCAGCAACGCCTCCACCTCCGGCCAGACCACCGGCCCGCCACCGGAGAACGCGTACGCGGTGGACCCGGTCGGGGTGGCGCAGACCACGCCGTCGCAGCCGTACCGCGACAACGGCCGCCCATCCACATCGACCATCAGCTCCAGCATCTGGGACCGCTCGCCCTTCTCGACACTGATCTCGTTCAACGCCCAGGACTCGATGGTCGGCCCGCCGTCGAACTCGGCCGTGACGTCGACGGTCAGCCGCTCGTCGACTGTGTAACTGCGGGAGACCACGTCACTTACCGCACTGTCCAGGTCATCGATCTCCGCCTCGGCCAGGAAACCGACCTTGCCGAGGTTGATACCCAGCAACGGCACCTTCGCCGGCCGGGCCAGCTCCGCCGCACGCAGGAACGTGCCGTCGCCACCGAGCGCGAAAACGATCTCCGCGCCATCGGCGGCCTGCGGACCGCTGACCGGAATGACCTTGGGCAGGTCCAGATCCTCGGCCTCCTCGGCGACCACCCGCACCTCGAAACCGGCGGCGATCAGGTCGCAGGCCACCGCCCGGGCATGCTCGGTGCTGCGGCGACGACCGGTGTGAGTGACCAGCAGAGCGGTCCGGCTCACCGGCCCCACCCTCCGGTCACGGCACCAACCCGCCGACCGGCGAGCGGCCGGTACGGGTGTGCCGTTCGACGCCCACTGTTCGCGCTCACCCTGCGACCTCCTCCGTCGCCGCGCCCGGCACCTCCCCGGACATCGTCGGGCCCTGCGGCCCGGCGGCGACCACCGCCCGGACCCGTTGCGGATCGGCCGGCGGCGCGCCCCGGCGTAACCATACGAAGAACTCGACATTGCCGCTCGGCCCGGGCAGCGGGCTGGCCGCCACGTCCACCAGACCCAACTGGTGCCCGGCAGCCGCTGCCGCGACATCGAGCACCGCCTCGGCCCGAAGCGCCGGATCCCGCACCACCCCGCCCGCGCCGACCCGCTCCTTGCCCACCTCGAACTGCGGCTTGACCATCAGCACGAGGTCCCCGTCGGTGCAGCCCGCCAGCGCCGGCAGCACCAGCCGCAGCGAGATGAACGACAGATCGGCGACGGTCAGCTCGACGGGACCACCGATCACGTCGGTGGTGAGCGTCCGCACGTTGGTGCGCTCGAAGACCCGTACCCGCTCGTCGTTGCGCAGCGACCAGGCGAGCTGCCCGTAGCCGACGTCGACCGCCACCACCTCGGCCGCACCGGCGCGCAGCAGCACATCGGTGAAGCCCCCGGTGGACGCGCCGGCGTCGAGGCAGCGTCGACCGGCCACCGTCAACCCGCCGGGAGTGAACGCGGCGAGCGCCCCGGCCAGTTTGTGGCCGCCCCGGGACACGTACTCCGAGGTGGGGTCGTCACCGGTGACCAGCAGCGGATCGGCCGGATCGACCATGGCGGCGGCCTTGTGAGCCCGCACCCCCCGCAACTGGACCCGACCGGCCTCCACCAGAGCGGCTGCCTGCTCCCGCGAACGGGCCAGGCCACGGCGGACGAGTTCGGCGTCCAACCGGTTTCGACGTGCCATTGACCGACGGTCTCCTCAGGCCTGATCGATGGTGGCCAGCGTTTCCCGCAACGTCTGGTACGCGGCCTCGTACTGCGCGATCTGGTCGGCCGGGGCCAGGGCCGCGGCATTGGCCATCGCCTGGACCGCGGCCTGCACCGCCGGGTGCTCGACGTCGTCGGTGTCCTCCGCGCTGAAGCGACGCGGCGGCGGACCCGGACGTGGCCCCGGCAGCGGCCCCGGCAGCGGCCCCGGCGCACTCATGCCGCGCCGTCCGTGTCCGCTCGACGCGCCGAGCCGGACCCACCAGCTGCCTTCTTGGCCACCGTCTTCTTCGCGACCGTCTTCTTCGCCACGACCTTCGTCGCCGGCCGCTTGGCCACCGCCGCGTCCCCGGCTTCCTCGCCGGAACTCACGCCCGGCTTCGTCGCCACCGCCTTCTTGGCCACCGCCTTCTTCGCGACCGCCTTCTTCGCCACGGTCTGCTTGGCCAGGGCCTTGCTGGGCGGAGCCGCCGCAGCGGTCGCAGGCGTACCCACCGACGCACCGTCGCCGGACGACGCCGGACCGCCCGCCCCGCCGGCCGTCCGCAGCCGGCGCTCCAACTCCCGCACCCGGCGCTCCAACTCGGCCACCTCGTCGGCGCTGGCCAACCCCACTGCACCGAGCGCCCGCTCGACCTCGAAACGCACCAGCTTGGTCAGCGACTCCCGGTTCGCCGCTCCGGTCGCACGGAGTTCGTCGGCGAGGGCCTGGAGCTGAGCGGCGGTCGCGCCGGTCGAGCCCATCGCCCGACGCACCGCGTCCTGCGCCTTCTTCCGAGGCGCCTCCGTCAAGCCCATGGCCAGTTCGAGGTAGGCGCGCCACGCGTCCTGCATGCCTGATTCCTTCCACCCGGCGGGTCTGCAGGTGTCACGCTACCGGGCCACCCGGACCACCCCGTGCGGTACGGTGCCCGGGGGATGACGTGGTGTGGTGAGGAGGCGATGGTGGCCACGGTGGACGAGTGCCGGCAGGCGTTGCAGGATCTGGCCGCCCGGCTGGAGAGCAACGCGCAGACCGTCCGTGAGCGGGTCGACCTGGATCGCACCCTGGCCTGCCGGATCACCGACCTGGAGACCGCCTTCCACGGCCGGATCAGCGACGGACGGCTGATCGACCTCGCCGACGGCGACGACCCCAAAGCCAAGATCGCCTTGAGTACGACAAGCGACGACCTGGTCGCTCTGGTCCGCGGCGAACTCGACGTCACCCGCGCGGTGGCCAACCGCCGGGTGTCGATCAAGGCGAACCCGTTCGACCTGATGAAGCTCCGCAAGCTGCTCTGAGCGCGGTCAGGAGGTCAGGCCGAGAGCATCCAACGCCTGCGCCGCCTCCGCCGACGCCGCCCGGGGTACACCGGTCGGCCGATGCCACCAGGCCACCGCGCAGAGCGCCGCAAGCGCGTCCAGGGGACGCCCGGCACCGGCCAACTCCCAGCCGTCGGCGCCGGTGACCACGTGCCAGCCGCCGACGTCACCCGCCGGCGCCGGCACCCGCACCACCTCCGCCGGGTCGAAGAGCCCGGCCAGATTCCACCCGACGTACGTGGGACGCCGGTCCGACGGCGCAGCAAGCAACTCCGGCACGTCACTGACACCGGTCAGCACCAGCAGACTGTCCAGCCCGGCCCGGTTGGCGCCCTCGATGTCGGTGTCCAGCCGGTCACCGACCACCAGGGTCCGCCCCTCACCGGCGCGACGCGCGGCGGTGGCGAACAACTCCGGTGCGGGCTTGCCCACCACCTCGTCCGGCTCCCGCCCGAGCGCCGTGGCCAACGCGGCCACCAACGCACCGTTGCCGGGCAGCGGTCCCCGACCGCTGGGCAGCGTCCGGTCGGTGTTCGTCGCGATCCAGGACGCACCCTGCCGCACAGCTACCGCCGCCTCGGCCAGGTCAGCCCAACCCACCTGCGGACCGTAGCCCTGAATCACCGCCACCGGCGAGTCCTCGGCCCGCGACACCGGCTTCAACCCGACCGCAGCGACCTCGGAACGCAGCGCCTCCGCACCGACCACCAGCACGGGCGCCCCGGCGGGCAGCCGCTCACCCAGCAGTTGGGCGGCAGCCCCGGCGCTGGTCAGCACCTCGTCCGGCCGGGCCTGCACACCCATTCCGGTGAGCAGGTCGGCGACGTCGGCCGCGCGACGCGACGCGTTGTTCGTCGCGTACGCCACGGCCCGACCCTCGTCGTGCAACCGCGCGACGGCCTCGACCGCGCCGGGGATCGGCCGGTCGATCAGATAGATCACGCCGTCCAGGTCGAAGACGACCAAGGCGTAGCCGTCGACCAGCCGCTCCCCGCCACCGCTCATCGCCGCTGCGTCTCCGACTCCGGCGAGCCACTCTCCTCGGACCGGTCCGCACCGTCGACCGGCGTAACCGTCGGCGGCACCACCGCGTCGTCGTCCCGCTCCTCGTCCGCAGCCTCCCCGGCCACGTCCTCGACCGCGTCGCCCTCGACGACCGCGACGACCGGGCTGTTCTCCACCGCGCTGTCCTCGACCGCGTCGTCCGCGTTCACAGCGTCACCGGGCTCGCCTTCGATGGCGACGGCGACGGTCACGTCCTCGGTCGCGCCGTCCTCGTCGTCGTCGTCCTCGTCGTCGTCGTCCGCGTCGTCGTCCTCGTCGTCGTCACCGGCGCGTTCGGCGAACGCGACAGCGGCCCCGGACACGTCGGTGTCCGGCTGGGCCTCGACGGCTCCGGGCGCGCCCGGGCCGGCGACCAGTTCCTCGGCCGCCTCGTCCTCTTCGTCGCCCTCGATGAGCACGCCGTCGAGTTCGAGCAGCCGCTCGGCCGCGTCGGTCTCGGCGTCGGCGTCGACCTCCGCCGCACGGGAGAACCACTCCCGGGCCTCCGCGCGCCGTCCGACGGCCAGCAGAGCATCGGCGTACGCGTACCGCAGTCGCGCCGTCCACGGCTCCGCCGTCTCGGACGTCAGCTCGCGTACCTGGAGCATGGCCACGGCCGCGTCCCGCTGTCCGAGGTCACCTCGGGCACCAGCGGCCACGATCAGCAGTTCGATCGCGACGGCCCGGTCGAGCTTCTCCTGGTCGGCGCCACGGAACAGGTCGATCGCCCGCTCGGGGCGGCCCAGGGCCCGCTCACAGTCGGCGATGACCGCCAGGTGACTCTGCAGACCACTCATCCGGTGGTACGTCCGCAGCTCCGCGATCGCCGTCTGCCACTCGCCAGCGTGGTACGCGGCCAGCCCGACGGCCTCCCGGACCGCGGAGATCCGCGATGCCAGGCGACGCGCGGCCAGGGCATGCGCCAGCGCCAGCTCCGGGTCCTCGTCGATCAGCTGCCCGGTCGCCACGAGGTGACGCGCTACCGTCTCCGCGACCGGCTTGGCGATCGAGAGCAACTCGGCGCGAACGTCCTTGTCGAGGTCGGTCGCGAGGATCTCGTCGGGCAGCGTCGGAGCCGCCGTGCCGTCGGCCTGCTCCGCTCCGTCCCGCCGAGCACGCGCGTCGTCGCCGCGCCCTCTGTCATCGCGGAAGCCGCCCTCACGGCGGTCACCGCCACGGAACCCGCCCTCACGACGGTCACCATCACGGAAGCCACCTTCGCGGCGGTCGCCGCCACGGAAGCCACCTTCACGGCGGTCACCGCCCTGGAAGCCACCGGAGCGCTCGCCGCCGTCACGGCGGAACCCGCCCTGACGACGGTCGCCGCCGTCACGGAACCCGCCGGAACGCTCGCCGCTGTCGCGCCGGAAGCCGCCTTCACGACGGTCGCCGCCGTCACGGAACCCGCCGGAACGCTCGCCGCTGTCGCGCCGGAAGCCGCCTTCACGGCGGTCGCCGCCCTGGAAGCCACCGGAGCGCTCGCCGCCCTCGCGGCGGA
>NZ_PNOZ01000058.1:0-40957 GCF_002879555.1 Verrucosispora sp. ts21
AGCCCTCATCTCCGGGCCGGATCGATCAGCGCACCCCGCTCAACTTCGAAGAGCCGTCATCGGTGACGATGGCGAACGCGCCCGCCGGCACGCCGTCGAGAGTTGCCACCCGTGATGCGGCGGTCAGCAGGCTGGCCTCGCTCGCTGCGGTGATGAAGAAGACGTACACGTCGCCGAGTTGCTCGCCGTCGTCGTACACCTCGATCGTGCCTTCGTCTTCCACGTCGACCAGGAAGTCCTCGACCTGGTCGATCCAGGGAAACGCGTAGGCGTCCGGGTCAAGACCCGGAGTTGGTACCAACGGGACGTGGATCTCGACGATGCCGACCATGCCGACATGATCTCTCACGCGGAGGTGGGCGGCTCGCGTGCGTAGTCTGCGGCAGCGCCGGTAGCCCTCATGTCGCGGCGCGCGTCCGGACGGTGTGATGGGCTGCGAGAGTGTTCGGGTGTACGACCCGACCCAGTTCAAGGGCACCGCGCGGTACTACCGGCAGGGGCGGCCGCCCTACTCCGCTCAGCTGGGCGAGGTGCTGGCAGGTGAGCTGGGGCTCGACGGTAGCGGCCAACTGCTGGATGTCGGGAGCGGCCCGGGCACGGTGGGGCTGCAACTCGCGTCGCTGTTCGCGCACGTGACGCTGCTGGAGCCGGACCTGGACATGCTCGCCGAGGCCCGCGCCTACGCTGCGGCAGAGAGGGTGGCAGGGGTCGACTTCGTCCGGGCCACCGCTGAGGACCTTCCCCACCTGGCGCTGCCGCCGATGCGGACGGTGACGTTCGGGCAGTCGTTTCATCGCACCGACCGCGTCCGTGTCGCCGAAGCCGTCTGGGAGGCGTTGGAACCGGGTGGGGCGATCGTGCTCATCGGTCACGACCCGACCCGGCCGGCCCCGCGGCAGCTGCCGGACACGCCACCCGTTCCGCATGACGACGTCGATCGGCTCATCAGCGCCTACCTCGGGCCGCAGCGACGCTCGGGTGCCCGACCAGCAACGTTCTACCAGGCGGAACGCTTCGAGCAGACGCTTGCCCGCACTCGCTTCGGCAGGCCGCGTGTCGTCTACGCACCGGGACGGCCCGACATCGTCCGTGATGTCGACGGCGTCATCGCCGGCTACCTGTCGATGTCCTTCGCTGCGCCTCACCTGTTCGGGTCCAGGCTGAACGCGTTCATCGCAGAGCTTCGGTTCCTGCTGGAGCAGGCATCGCCGGCGAGCGGTCTGTTCTGGGACTGGCCCGGTGACACAGAAATCCTGATCGCCGAACGACGGTGACGTCCTCCACTCACCGTTTCGACGGTCGTACCCGTGCTGACCCACCGTCACCGGCAGATCTATGTCGCGTACGGGTCCCAATCGGCCGCGTAGCGCAGCAGTGAGCGGGCCAGGTCGGGGTGTGCCGCCGCCCACCGGGTGTCGAAGACAAACCACTGGTCGAAGCCGAAGAAGTTGTCAATGTATCGGCCAACCTGCGCGATGTGCGGGTCGAGCCGGAGCAGCGCCTCGGCGGGCCGTTGCACGGACATCATCTCCCGCATCTCCCGGTGGACCGTGTCGTGCGTCGACGTGCGGTCGAGGATGGTGGGCGTCAGGGCGTACCCGGGTAGCCGGGCGTAGCGTTCCAGCGCCGGGCCGATGTCGGTTTCCCTGGGAGCGACAAGAGCCCGCAGCAGCCGGGCGTCATGCGGCCAGCGGCGGATGTCGGGGTCTTCGGCGCAGCGCAGTTGGGTGGCGAGGCCCGGCAGGTTCAGGCCGGGAAAGACGGTGGCACCGGCCAGATCCAGATTCCGATCGGTATCGGGCGACTCCCAGCACAGGCGGACCGAGAAGACCGACTCCGGCCCGGGCGGGACCAGCCGGACGGTGCGGACCGGAACACCATGGTCGAAAGTCCTGCCTTCCGTGGCCGCGCTGAAGGGCAGGGGCCAGGTGTCGTGCAGCAGGAACGCAAGCCGGTCGGGCGACGCGGTGGCGGCCACGTCGTCGACGAAGTAGTAGGCCAGATCCACCTCGTCGTCATCGGTACGCACTCTCAGAGCGTGCTCGCCGAGCCGAATGAAGGCACCGTCGTCGTCTCCCTCCACCCACAGGTGCTCGTTCAGCAGCTCGCGTAGTTCGTCGATCGTTTCCGGCTGGGGCAGGCCGTGCTTCCGAACCTCCTCGAAGATCGACCCCAAGCCGTAGACGTCGCCGCCCAACTCGCTGTCGATCCATGCGTCCGGGTCGTCGTGCTCCCAGCCGCGGCGAAACCAGTCGAGCACGGTCTCGTCAGGCACGGTAACCACCCGCTTGCTGAACGGGGAGTGCTCACGCCACCTGCACACGAAGTACATGCGGTTGACTCTAGGCAGGTGGTCCGACAGCCTGCGTGCCGCGGCGACGGTCGGTCGACGGCAACCCGACGCCCTGCCCATTGCGGCGGTTGAGCACAGCAACGCGGCACCAGTCTCCGTCCGCGCCAGGCCGGTGCCCATCACCACCGCTACGCGGAAGCCACGGACGCGTGTGTTCAGTGTGGTCGTTGGGCGAGGATGAGCCGGCAGCGCGGGTTGCCGTCGCGGCGCTGTCCCAGGGCGGTCAGCGCGACGGTGGTGACGGTGAAGCCGGCCGCTGTCAGGTCGTCGCGAACTGCGGGCAGCGGGTTGGTCCGGTAGTACATGACGAACGGGGGTCGCCACACGGTGTTGCGTACCCGCATGGCCAGGTCGAAGCCGAGCGCGGCCCAGTACGCGGTCGAGGTCAGCGGCGGCGGTGCACCGATCGGGAGGGCGAAGATCCCGCCGGGCCGCAGCGCGCGGTAGACGCCCGCGAAGAGGGCGGGTCGCTCGGTGGGCAGGAAGTGCCCGAGCGCTCCGAAGCTGACGGCCAGGTTGAAGCCTCCGGTGAACGGCAGGGCGCGGGCATCAGCCTGAACCCACGTGGCGTCCGGGTGGGTGCTGCGTGCCTGGGCGAGCATGCCGGCGCTGAAGTCCACGCCCGTGATGCCTGCGCGGCACACGGACCTGAGCACCGCCATGCCCGCTCCGGTGCCGCAGCACACGTCCAGGCCTTGGTCGAACGGCCCGAGTTCGGACAACGCGTCGGCGGTCGCGCGGAGATAGCTGTCCGGCGTACGAAAAGGTGTGTGGTCGAACTTCGGGGCCAGCAGGTCATAGCCGCGCTCGACCGAGGAGAACGCCTGGACGCAGAGTTCCCGCAGAGACGGACCCTGAGGCGAGAACACCGGCCAAGGGTACCTGCCGAAGCCTCCTGTGGGGCGTCCTCCCGGTGATCACCGAGTGCTGGCCTCCGCCGTGGTCGGACCGCCCGTGGCTGATCAGGCGCGGGTGCGCTGCCGCAGCCGAGTCGAGACGACCGCGACGGCCACCATGAGGACTGCGAGGACCAGGGACGGCAGGGCGTCAGGCCGGCGCAGCAGCTCCCCCGTTCCGGTGCTGCCCAGTTGATGCAGCGTGCCCAGCAAGAGGGTCGGGGCGACGGCGATAAGCAGTCGCTGGTCAGCCGTCGCCACCCACAGGAAGACGGCTACGCCGACGATCACCATGGCGATGGAGATGATCTGCGTACTCACAGGGGCGGGGCGGTAGCCTTCCACCGGGATCAGATGCAGCGCGACTATGCCGGCGGTGACCAGAATTGCGTTGCCCCGGGGCGCAGGCGGCACGTCGGCCGGTCGCCGCAGGCCTGCGATGATCAATGGCGCGGCGACGACCGGTGCCCACCACTGCGTTAGTCCGTTGAGGAACAGGTACGGAGAGATGACGGTCGGCACCACCGCTGCAGTCACCACCAGGACGGCAGCAGTGCGGTCGTGGCCCACGACGAGCGCCACCAGCGCTGCGCTCACCATGACCAGGTGGATGCCCTGATCCCGCAGGACGCCGAGGGGGTCGGAGAATCCGCCGAACTGGAACGTCCCGACGATGTCGTTCAGGCCGATGAGCACACCCAGTGCCAGCACCGCCATGGCGCCCAGGTGCAGCCCCTGCCAGAGCAGCACGGCGGTGGGCCGGGCCGCGGTGCTGCCGCCGTGCACCCGCAGGCCGCCCCGGATCAGTGAGGCCGCCTGCCGGATGCTGGGCCAGCGGCGGGTGGTCGGTTCGTCGCCGATCAACGTGTCGATCAGTTCGTCGGCACGCTCCCGGCGGTAGTCGGCCGGGTAGGCCCGCAGCAGCATGCGGTACCGCTTCTCCAGAACATCAGAACTCATGCTGGTCTGGTCCTCACGATAGAAGGTTGATCGGTGCTTCCCAGCGGGAAGCTCCGGTGCGGCAGACGATCCATGACCACCCGGGCGGCCCGGGCGAGCCGGTCGGCTTCCTCGGCGAGTACGCGGTAGCCCTCGTCGGTGAGCCGGTAGTAGCGACGGGCACGCCCGTTGACAATCTCCTCACCATCGGCGGTGATGAGTCCCTCGCCGAGCAGCCGGTCAATCACCGAGTACAGCGAACCGGCAGCGAGTGTCACCCGCTCGTCGGACAGCTCGGTCACCCGCTTGATCACGGCATAGCCGTGGAGCGGGCCGCCGATCAGAGCCGCAAGGACGAAGTACGACGGTTCCCGCAGCGCGGGACGCGAAGTCGATCGCATGACCTGAATATACAAGCAACATGAGTATCTTGCCAAGGTGACCGTCCAGCGTGGTTGCCTCACCTGATCGCCCCCACAAGACAGCGCATCGGACGGCCGAGCACACCCTCCCGGAGGCACCCCAACTCCGACCTGGGGCCTCACCTGCAAGGAGTCGCGTCATCAGGTCGCAGCGACCTGGAGCACGCGGCCAGCTGCGCCGGCTGGTGAGAATCGGGCCCGATCGCGGCATGGCCGCTGCCGGAGAATGAACGGATGGCGCACGTTCTCGAGGTAGCGGATTCGCTCAGTGGCCTGGCCCGGACCTTCCTTGCCGAGCATGCCCACGCCATGCAGGTCGACACTGGTCCGGACGACGACGAGTGCCGAGCGGTGATGAGCGCTGCGCTCGGGCACTGCGACGAACACGCGTTGACCACGCTGCGACACATCCAGCGTCGATACTCCGGGCTGACTTACCGCAGCGCGTTTCGCGCGAGCGAGATCGTCGTCGCGCCCGTATTCGACGTCGACCCCGACAAGAGGCAGATCCGGTTCGATTTCGCTGTTTCGGACACCGATCCGGACGGCTGCCGCTACAGCTTCCTGCAGCCCGACGGCACCGTGTGGTTCGGCTACCTGGACACCGAGGTTCCAGCGTTTCCATCGCTGGACCACTTCCTGGAGTGCGACGCCCTCCTGCACCACGCCGACCGCCAGAACCACCGGTCCACCGAAACGCCGACCGACGCCAACGCCTACCGGGAGAGGCTGCTTGCCCGCCATCCACACCTCCGCCGCCTCGACATGGCGAGCGGGTTCTGTGTCGAATGGTGGGCCGACGACAAACACCTCGTGTACTTCGACGGGTTGGACGCACGGATCGCGGCGAACGGACACGGCGCGAGCTGGATCCCGACCGTCGTGAAAACCTGGCTCCTCGACGAGCCCTGGGTGAGCGATGGCTCACCACAGTCGATGATGGATGGTACGTACTGTTAGGCGCGATCGGCGAGGCTTCCAGGTCAAAACCGACTCGTCGAGCAGAGTTACCGTTCGAGGAGACAGGCTGCGGCGATCAGTGATGACCTTCCGATGCCGGCGCGGCAGTGCACCGCGACGTGCCGTCCCCCGGTTAGCCGGTCATGCAGAAGGTCGAGGAATGGCCGTGCCAGTGCATGGTCGGGTATGCCGAGGTCGTCGATCGGGAAGGCGTGGAACTCCAGTCCGGCGTTGGTGGCGGCGGCGGCCTCCCCGGTGAGACCAAGTTCAGCGGCCTCGGTCGGGGTGAGCAGGCAGGCAAGGACATCCACGCCGATGTCACGCAGGGCGGTCATCTCGTCGTCGAGCCAGTCGTCGCCGCGCGGTCGCGGCATCGTGCTCAACTGGCCGGGTGGCGGCGTCGGAATGCGGTACAGGGTGGGAGTGAGTCGCATGTGGTGGCCTGACTGTGCTCGGAAGGGCGGGGTCGTTTGTCAGGGTCGGCCCACCGGCGTAGGACGAGGTTTCCGAGGGCGAACGTAAGGAACAAAGCCCCGAGGATGCCGAGCGGGGCCTGCGGTGATGCGTCTGTGGAGTTGCTCAGGCCGATGGAAAGCACAGACCGACGCTCGCACGGCTTCGGAGCCGTGTAAACGTTCAGGTGCTTGCAGGTCAGTCGTCGTCCTCGTCGTTGTCGGTGGGGAACAGCAGCATGTCGGCGACAAAGCAGGTCACGTGTCCGGCAGTGTCATAGCCGATCCAGGTCGGGTAGCTGCCGTCGCCCCAGCCGCTGGACCACGCGACCATCGCTCCGGAGTCGATCGTGCGGTGCCGGGGGTCGACCAGGCCGTCGAGGGTCAGCCAGACGTCCTGCATCCGTTCGTTGGCGTCCGCGTCGACGAAGCAGGCCATGCCGGCGTCCACGCCGAATCCGAAGTACTGCCGATGACCCAGATCGATCGGGTTCTGGCCATCGCGCAGGGCCAGTTCCCACCGCGCGGTGGGCCGGTCGCTGACGTCGAGGCGGGCAGCGCTGACTCGGCTGTGGCGCGGGTCGTCGAGGTAGGTGGCAAGGCTGATCGACACCGGGTACGCGCCCGGTGGCACGCTGATGGTGAACGGCTCGGCGTCAAATTCCAGCGACGACGGGTCGGCTGCCACCAGACGGCCGGAGGTGAGGCGAAGCTGCCCGGCCTCATGGACCGACAGTCGAAGCCGCTGATCATGGATGTCGACGATGGTGCCGGGGACGAACAGCTCCTCGATGCCCTGCGGCTTGAGGGGGCGCGACGCTCGCCACGGCGCACGGGCCTCCACGCGCACCGGCAACTCGTGCTGGACGGCGTCGACGATCTCGCGGGATGTCTCTCCGGCGAGGCGTAACAGCTCGTCCCATCGGCCGAACGGCGGGATGGGTAGCCGCGGTGCTCGCTGCTGCGAAGTTGAGTCCCGCCTGATGCCTCGGTCACCGTGCGGTTCCACGATGTCGGTACGCGTTCCGGAAACGGTGTACGTGGTGGTCGTCCTGGCCGCGACGTGCGGATATTCGTGCTTGCCTACGTCGGCTGGGCCATCCCAGGTGCGGACTTCGCGCAGGAACAGATCGCCCTCGCCGGTGCCGCGCAGCAGGTGCCGAGACAGGGTTCTCTCCGCAGCGCCGAATCGAGTTATCCCGCAGTACCCGTCGCTCCAGGACAGGTCCATCACCGCATGCAGCCGACCGTCGAGCAACAGCACGACGGTGTACGGCTCGGCCGCCGCGTCGCGTGCTTTCGCAGCGCTCGACGTCAACGGATTGACGACACCAGCGTCCCATCCGTCGCAGTAGACAGCCTCCAGCCTGGCTCGCACGGAGGTGACCCTACCTCCGCGTCTTCTCCTTCAAGACCGGGTGTGCACACCTGGCTTGGTTCGGCTGATCCGTACCTCACCGGGCTGAGGTCGGCAGGTTGCTCAGGGCACGGGGATGCATCCGCACCTGCCCGGTCGTGTGGCGGCACACGTCGCTGATGAGATGGCGCGGCCACCGGTTCGGCGACAGCGTGCCGGCACGCTGTCGGTGTGTCACGATGCTGCCGTGGTGAACATCGAGGTTGTGATGGGTGACATCACGCGGGAGGACGTGGACGCCATCGTCACGGCGGCCAACGAGTCGCTGCTCGGCGGTGGTGGTGTCGACGGCGCGATCCACCGGGCTGCCGGGCCTCGCCTGGCCCGGGCCGGGGGTGCGATCGGCCCCTGCGAGCCGGGCGACGCGATGGCTACCCCGGCCTTCGACCTCGACCCGCCGGTACGGCACATCATCCACGCGGTCGGGCCGATCTGGGAGGGCGGCGGCCACGGTGAGGCGGACGTCCTGGCCTCCTGCTACCGCAGGAGCCTGCAGGTCGCCGACGAACTCGGCGCCCGCAGCGTCGCCTTCCCGGCAATCGCCACCGGCGTGTACGGCTTCCCTGCCGACCAGGCAGCCCGCATCGCCGTAGCAACGATCAGGTCAACGGCGACAAACGTCCAACGGGTACGACTCGTCGCGTTCGACGAAGACGCCCGCGAGCATCTGCAAGCCGCGCTGACGGCCACGGGTTGATCCGTCCGGCACTGCGGCCGGCGGCGTGACAAGCGCGGTG
Source organism: Verrucosispora sp. ts21 (assembly GCF_002879555.1). Classification (NCBI taxonomy): domain Bacteria; kingdom Bacillati; phylum Actinomycetota; class Actinomycetes; order Micromonosporales; family Micromonosporaceae; genus Micromonospora; species Verrucosispora sp. ts21. The sequence continues at coordinate 8,177 of NZ_PNOZ01000058.1, forward strand.
CTGCGAAAGGCCCGCGTAGCCTGCGATCTGGTGCGGGGTTCATTCAGGTGCCGATCCTCTTACCGGTCGCCGCGTCCTGAGGCGATCGTGATCGCCTCGATCACCCGCCGGGCCGCCGCCGGATCATCGACGAAGCTGGCGGCGGCTTCGAGGTCGACCGGCGGCCCACCGGCAAGGCTCGCGGCCAACGCGATCATCTGCCGGTCGCGGTCCGGCACATCGGCAGTCGCGGCGAAGCGAACCACTGCCTCCCAATCGCGGACCTGCCCCATCTCCACGGTGCCATCCGCGCCCCACAGCAGACTGAGGCGCTCCACGAGGTCAGCGAAGCCGGGCTGATCCGGGACTGCGGTGAAGGTCAGCAGGTGCACGGCGGCCCGCCGACCGGGTGGGGCACCGGTGGCGATGTCGGTGTCCAGGAGACGCCGAATCACGTCACCGGTCAACTCGGAGGGGAGGTCCGGCCGGGGACTGCGATGCAGCGGCGGCGCGGTCTCGGGGTCGGCCAGCAACTCCGCCACCCTTAGGCACTCTCCACACGGCGGCAAGGCGGCGATGTCCACGTGCGTGTCAGTGCGATACGCGTCGTAAGGAACGTCGATCGCCGCCTGGTCATCGCCTCGGACCGGACGCTGCGGGGCCGAACACAGCGTGTAACCCGTCATGCCGTCGTCGCCGCCGCCCACCGGGTGGAGGTCCACGGACAGGTGCCGGAACGTGCCGTCCGTACACGGTTCAGGTGTCATCGGGTCCTCCTCGCCACCGGACACGACCCGGCAGCCCGTGACAGCGAAGTCTATCCATGTCCGGCAAGGAGGTTCCGCCCCACGGCATCCGACCCGCTGGCATCTCGTCAAGAGTCAGCCGGATCCCGGCCCGGACTACGATGCCCCACGATGATCCCAGGCGGGTACCTGCGTTGGCTTCCGGTCGTGGCGACTGCGGTGGCTCTCGTCATGGCCGGCCTGGTCGGTACGCGTCACCTCGTGGCCTGTTATCGCAAGCGCGGTGTCCCGGCAGGGCTGGCGGTCCGGCGGGCATGGGCCACGACGGTCATGTCGGTCTGGACGCTGCCGTGGCTGGTGGTGGTCCTCACCCCACTCGACGCACCCCGTGATGTTCGGTTGGTGCCGCTGCGTGACCTTGTGGAGATCCTCGCCGACCCTCCGCTGACCGCGTTCTTCCAGATCGTCGGCAATCTGCTGGTGTTCGCAGCGGTTGGGTTCGGTCTGGGCATGGGGTGGCAGGTCCGGCTCACCCATGTGGTCATCGTGGCTGCCGGCATGTCGACCGCGGTGGAAGTGTTGCAGTACGCCCTGGCACTCGGACGTGTCACGTCGATCGACGACGTGCTGTTGAACACGACGGGCGCGGGCCTGGCTGTCCTCGCGGCGCATCGGCTGCCGGTTCCCGCTCGCCTGTTGCCCGTACCGCCGCCGGAATGAGCCTGGTCACGGAGCCGGACACCCACCACGTTCGGGGCTTCTCCCCCGGTTCCTTTCCGGAACTCCGCGGGCTGCTGGTGTTCCCGATCCGGGACGGCGCGACGCTTCGATGCGGCCGCCCAGCATCAGCCCACCCAGCAGGACGAGTGCGAAGATCGGCAGCCAACCGAGGCGGGTGAGGATCCACCACGGTGTCTCGGGTGCGGTGTGCAGTCCGGGTAGTCGGGCGTGGCCCAGCGCGAACATTGTCACCGCGACCAGCGCGGTCTGGTGCCACAGGTAGATCCGTACGGCCCACAGGTTCGCCAGGGCCACGACTGCCCAGGCCAAGGGGCGGCGGACGAGCCGGGTCAGCGGGCCGCGCAGCAGAAGCGCGAGCCCCACCTGGGCCAGACCGAAGGTCACCGCGACGAGCGCGGGCGGGTTCAGGTTGGACCGGCTTTGACCTGGGACGCCGACGAGGCTGGCGGGATAGCCGAACCAGAGCATCAGCACGGCGGTGGCCGCGGTCCCGCCGACCAGTAGCCCGACCGCCGGCAGCTGGGCCCCTCGGGCGCAGGCCACCCCGAGACAGAAGGGCACGAGCCAGGCGGTGGGCACGTTCATTCCACCGAGCCAGGCCGGGCCGCCGAGGCCGAAGCGCGCCACGTCGACCGCGACGACCGCCGTCACGAGCGGCACGACGAGCCGACCGGGGCGGTTCAGCACGAGCGGGGTCACGGTGAGGAGCCCCGCGTACACCACGAGGAACCACAGCGGGCTCAGCACGATGGTCCAGACGGCTCGCGCCGATTCGCCGTCGATGGCCGGCATCCAGATCAGTGCCGCCACGGCCCAGAAGGCTACAAGTGCCAGCGCCGGACGCAAGAGCCTGTTCATCCGCGCCAGCAGCCATTCGCGGTAGCCGCCTGCCGTGGGCAGCCCGCGCTGCGGCGTACCCGCCGACGAAGAAGAAGACGGCGAGGGTCTGCAGTAGCCAGGACAACGGTGCGAGGGCGGGCAGGTACGACAGTGGGCTGGCCACCCGCAGTCCCGGCTCGGTGACCACGAACGCGGTGACCAGCCAGTGGCCGAGCACCACGCCGGCGATGGCCAGTGCACGAAGTGCGTCGATGGATCGGTCCCGACCGGTTGGCGTGACCGCTTCGACGCGCGCGGCGAGTGACCTGGCGGTCATGACTCCCCCAGTGCCACGGTGGCCAGACTCCGCAGCGACGTGGTTCCCGGCAGGAAGTACCCGTCGTGCCCTTCGGCACCCGAAACGTTCAGGTACCGGGCGCCGAACGACGGTCGGCTCGGGTTCGTTCCGTGTCCCAGGCCGAGGATCCGTACTTCGGGGATCCGGCGGGTCCAGTCACCTTCGGCGGTGCCGACCCACAGTCGCGCGCCGGTCCTCAGCTGATCGGCGTTACCGACGTCGAGGCCGGGGCTTCCGAGCACCACGATGTCGGTGACCTGAACGGGTAGCCGGGCGGCGGCGTACGCGAGGACGAGGGAGCCGTAGCTGTGCCCGATCACCGTGATCGTTGCGTGTGGCCGGGCCGTGGCGAGCTGCCTGACGTAGCCCGTCAGGGCAGTTGCCCCCGCCATCGCGCGTTCCGACCGGGCTGCGGCGAGGCCGATGCCGTCGGGCGGCAGATAGCCGAGCCAGGCCACCACCGCGACCCGCCCGCCGCACGCGGCGTGCAACTGCCGGGCCTGCCAGTGAGGCGAGCGGTGCGCGACGTCACCGTGTCCACGGTCGAAGTTCTCAGGGGTGGTGTCCACGCCCGGCACGAGTACGACGATCCGGTCCGCGGCCCGCAGATCCCCCACGGCCCGCACCACCGGCGGACCGGTCGGCACCGCAGTTGGGGGTGGGCACGCCGCGGTCAGCAGCGCCGCCGCGAGCAGCCGCAACAACCATCGCTTCATGGCAGTGACGCTAGGTACCGGCCCTCTGGTGCGGCGTCACTCTCGGGTGTCGATCCCGACCGGTACCGGGGTACTACCCGCCGGGGTTGATCAGGCCACTTTCGTACGCGTAGACCACCGCTTGCGCCCGGTCTCGCAGGTTCAGCTTCGTCAGCATCCGGCTGACGTGCGTCTTGACGGTCTGCTCGGCGAGCACCAGATCTGTCGCGATCTCCCGGTTGGACAGCCCGCGGGCGACCAGCCGCAGCACGTCCGTTTCCCGCTGGGTGAGCGTGTTGATCGGATCCGAGCGGGCGGGTCGCGGCCGGGCCCGGCTCGCATAGTCCTCGATGAGTCGCCGGGTCACCGAGGGGGCGAGCAGCGCGTCACCGGCGGCCACCACGCGTACCGCGTGAACGAGGTCGGCAGCCGGTGCGTCCTTGAGCAGGAACCCGCTCGCGCCAGCCCTCAGCGCCTCGAAAACGTAGTCGTCCAGGTCGAAGGTGGTCAGGATCAGCACTCGCGGCCGGTGCCGGCCGGGTGGCACCTCCAGGATCCGGCGCGTCGCGGTCAGACCGTCCATGGTCGGCATACGGATGTCCATCAGGACGACGTCAGGGTCGTAGCGGCGCGCGGCGGCGACCGCCTGCTCGCCGTCAGCGGCGTCCGCGAGGACCACCATGTCCTCCTGGGCGGAGAGCAGCGCCCCGAAACCCTCCCGGACCATTGCCTGGTCGTCGACGAGCAGAACCTTGATCACGTCTGGCCGTCCAGGGGCAGCGTCGCCTGCACCTCGAAACCGCCGTCCTCGGTCGGTTCAGCGTTCAGCCTGCCGTGGAGCATGGCCACGCGTTCGCGCATGCCGCGCAGGCCCTGCCCGCTGGAACCGGACGCTGCGGTATCCGCCGGGGCAGCCGGCCGATCACCGCCGTCAACCGTCGCCTCGTTGCGCACGCGGATGCTCACCTCGTTGCGGGTTCGGCGAAGCATGAGGTCGACCGGCGCGCCTGGAGCGTGCCGGGCCGCATTGGACAGCGCCTCCTGCACGATCCGGTAGGCGGACAGATCCACGGCGTCCGGCACGCCGGTCAGGTTCCCGTCCACCGCCAACGCGACCGGGGTTCCGGCCGCCCGCGTACCTGCCACGAGCGCGCCCAGGTCCGCGAGGCCGGGCTGAGGTGCTGTCGACGGCTGCTCGTCCGGGCTGCGCAGGACGCCCAACAGCCGCCGCATCTCGGTGAGCGCCTGCCGGGAGGACTGTGATATCTCACCGAACTCCGCACGCGCCGCCGGTGGCAGGCCTTCCAGCCGGTACGCCGCGGTCTCCGACCGTACGGCGATGAGGGACATGTGGTGTGCGACGACATCGTGCAGCTCACGTGCGATGCGTGCGCGCTCGGTCAGCATCGCGCCCCGCTCCTGCTCCGCGACCAGGCCGGCACGGGCCTGCCCCCATCGACTCAGCAGGTGCCCGACCAGCAGGACGACGGTGACCAGCAGCATGCCACCGTAGGCGGTGTTCGGCCCGAGAAACAGCAGCGGCATGGCGATGCTGAACGACCAGACCCAGAACAGCACCCCCGGCGGATGGCGGTAGCCGACCACGACCAGCACGACGAGGTAGACCAGAATCAGCACCGGATTGCCCGGCCAGGGAAAGCCCTCGTCGTACAGGTGGTTGGCGCCGCTGATCACGGTGGCTGCCACCGCCACCCGCCACGCCCACAGCGCGCGCCCGGGCAGCAGCGCCACCGGCAACCCGGTCAGCGCAGCCATGAGGATGGTCTCGAGACTGCCGACCTGGTACCGCGAAAGCACCGCCAGCGCGCAGAGCGACAGCAGGAACGCGGTCAGCGGCGCCCACACCTGAAGATACGGGCGCAGACCTGCCCATGGAGGCACTCGGCCGAACGGCGCGGGCATCCCCGGTCGCGCGTCGTGGCCGGTGGCGACCGCCCGCATCAGATCGCGCAGCGGTGCGGGCACGGGCATGGGGACAGGGTACCGTCGCCTGCCGTGCTGCCGGCGTTACCCGGTGCCGGCGGGATGCGCCGAAGACGGCCCCGGCGGCTCTGTGCTGATGAGCCGACGCGGCATGCGTCAAGGCCGCGTACAGTTCCTGGTCGGACTTGGGGTGGGCCGGGTGGTTCCGGCGCAGGAACGGGATGAGACAGCGGCAGCATGACGGCAGACAACATGACGGAAAACGGTCACCAGGGCATCGACCGTAGCCAGCTGGAGACCTGTCTCAGCGTCTTTGAGGCGTTGGAGGATCTGCCTCCCGATCATCCCGACGTGGTACGGGTGCAACGCGCCACCGCGAAGCTCTACAAGATGATCAAGCAACGGCGCCGTTCGGAACGGCGGGACGCCATCCTCGCGGCCGACCAGGCGGTGACAGCCGCCACTGCCACCGGCGCTCCCGGCCGGATCGACGACGAGACGCAGGGCATCCCGCTCGCCTCCCCCACCGACGGCACCACTGCCGGTGTGCTGCACAACCCTCGTGGCTGCTACATCTGCAAGCAGCGCTACCGCGAGGTGGACGCCTTCTATCACCAGCTCTGTCCGCCCTGCGCCGCGTTCAACCGGGAGCGCCGCGACGCGCGTACCGATCTGACCGGCCGGCGTGCGTTGCTGACCGGCGGCCGGGCAAAGATCGGCATGTACATCGCGTTGCGGCTGCTGCGCGACGGCGCGCACACCACGGTGACCACGCGGTTTCCGCACGACGCGGTCCGCCGATTCGCCGCGATGCCCGACAGCGCGGACTGGCTGCACCGCCTCCGGGTCGTCGGAATCGACCTGCGCGACCCGGCCCAGGTGATCGCCCTCGCCGACTCGGTCAGCGCCCAGGGGCCACTCGACATTCTGATCAACAATGCGGCGCAGACCGTCCGCCGCACTCCCGAGGCGTACGCACACCTCGTCGCCGCGGAGGCGGCCGCCCTACCGGACGGCCCGCTACCGGAGATGATCACGTTCGCCAAACCGGCCGAACCCGGCGGGCCGACCGGCGTTCTGACCGCCGGTCCGCAGACGGCGATCACCCCGCACGCGCTCACCGCGCTCGCGCTGACCAGCGGCTCCGCGTCACCGGAACGGATCGCCGCAGCCACCGCCATCGACGCCGGCGGTCTGGTGCCGGACCTCGGGGCGGTCAACAGTTGGGTGCAGCGGGTGCACGAGGTGGACCCGGTCGAACTGCTCGAAGTGCAGCTGTGCAACGTGACCGCGCCGTTCGTGCTGGTCAGCCGGCTGCGGCCGGCGATGGCCGCAGCGACCGCCCGTCGCAAGTACGTGGTGAACGTGTCAGCGATGGAGGGCCAGTTCGCCCGCGGCTACAAGGGGCCGGGACACCCGCACACCAACATGGCCAAGGCTGCGCTGAACATGCTGACCCGCACCAGCGCCCAGGAGATGCTGACCGACGGCATCCTCATGACCAGTGTCGATACCGGCTGGATCACCGACGAACGGCCCCACCCGACGAAGATGCGGCTCGCGGACGCCGGTTTCCACGCCCCGCTGGACCTGGTCGACGGCGCGGCCCGCGTCTACGACCCGATCGTCCGGGGCGAACAGGGCGAGGACCTGTACGGCTGCTTCCTCAAGGACTACGCACCCAGCCCCTGGTGAGCCGTGCGAGTCGGACACGCACCTCAGCCGAGCGGAGCGCAGATGATCACGGGGTACGACACGGTTCTGGTCACCAGCGCGCCGGTGGACGCCGGCATCCGGGGGATGCTGGACGATCTGCATGGCAGATGGCCGAACATGGTGGTCGCCCTGGGCGGGGAGCAGGTCGGGCCGTTTCTTCCATGGCGGAGCACACATACGCAGGTGCCGGCCGGCGCAGGTGAGGTGTACGTCGCGCGCGATACGCAGATGGAACGGCGCTGGGACGATGTCGGGTACTCGCTCATGGAGCAGGCCGAGGGACCGTTTGCGGTGCACTGATCAGTCAGGAACACCGCTGACCCTTGCGCTGCGACTCACGCGCAGCGTTTCTGCTGCTCACGTGGGGGTTCTATGGGGATGTCGCGCCTGCGGCTTCGAGTAGCGCTTGCGTCTCGGAGTTGCCGTTTCGGACGGCCCATTCGAGGGGCGACAGTCCGCTGCCGTGGTCTTCGCGGAGGTTCGGATCCGCGCCCTGCGCGAGGAGTTCGCGGACGACGTCGTCGTGCCCCCACGCTGCGGCTGCGGTCAAGGGTGTCCCCTCGTCGCCACGCCCGCTTTCGACATTCGGGTCCGCGCCGGCAGCCAGGAGAATCCGCACCGCCACGCTCGTTCTGCACGGCGGCCAGGTAGAGCGGCGTCGTGCCGTCACGATCTGCCGCATTCGGGTCTGCCTCCGCACGCAACAGCGCACGCACGGCCGGAAGATCGCCACGCAGCAGCGACGTCATCAGGCGGGCGGTGAGCTTCTTGCGCTCTCGGACGTTCACCAGCGTCAGAGTAGGTGGTTCGCCTCGTCAGGAGCATTCCCGCGCACGGCGCACGGGCACCGCTCGTGCCGCATGTCGGGCGCACGCCTTGTGCACCGCCGAACGGAGGAGGCGAGGCCATTGACCGTCGGTCAGACTCCATGCGTGACGGCTGCCAGCAGTCGCGACCGTGTCCTCGAAGCACTTCGGCTCAGTTCGAGGCCGCTGGACGATGACCAACTGTCACAGCGTACGGGTGTCCGGCCACGGCAGCAGGTCAACCAGATCTGCCGCGCGTTGCAACTGGCCGGAGCCGTCCGGCGGTGGGAAGGCCCCGACGGGAAGATCGTCAACGAACTCGTTGAGCGGACGGACGGGGTGCTGGCCGAGGCTCCGAGAACACCGCACAGCGGGCCGCTTGCACCTGCTGCCGTTGTTCGGACCCTCGACGATCACTTGCCTGCCGGGCACTCTGCGGAGCAGCGCCACGCGGAGCGAGTCATGCTTGATCTGCTCGGCCGCGACCTCGCCCTGACACTGGAACCGGCGAAAATCGCAGTGCCGTCGGGGGCTCGGGTCGAGATCGACGGCTGCGACAGCGGCCGGACTGTTCTCGTGGAGTGCTGGGCCCATCAGGGTCCGCCGAAGTCGGCGCAGCGTCACAAGGTACTGGCCGACGCGCTGAAGCTCACGTGGATCGCCAGCACGATGTACCCACGTCCCCGCCTCGTACTCTGCATGAGCGACCCGGCCGCAGCGAGGCCGTTCCAGCCAACGTCGCGTACCTGGGCCGCACAGGCGCTACTGGATCTCGCGATCACCGTTCATGTGGTCGAAATCCCTGACGACATACGTCAGAAGGTCCGCGCCGCCCAGGAGCGCCAATACCGTTAGCCGTCGACACCGGGCCGACCACCGTCATCACCGACGCCGCCCTGGTCGAGGGTCGAGTCGGCCTGCCAGCCGGCCGGGTCGACGCCGCCGGGTACCGGCGTCGCCGGGTCGTAGGGTTGTCGGGTGAAGACGAAGGTGCCGAGGTCGAGGTGGCTGACGGTGCCGTCCGCATCGCGGTGCACCCGCAGCCTTTCGCCGGCGAAGTAGCCGTTGAGCCCTTCCCAGTCGCCGTCGCCGGTGGGGCGTAGTCGGGTGCCGTTTCCGCCGGACATCGCGGCCAACTCCATGAAGCCGTCTGCTTGTGGGCGTAGCACGTACGGGGCTGGTCCCCGGTACCACGGGCCGGCGAGGTCCAGCAGCTGTGGATCGATCGAGGGCAGCGGCCGCCACGGGGCCGGGATTCGCGGCTCTCGTTCGGCGACGGTCTGCAGCAGGTCAGCGGCGAGAGTGCCGGCGGACAGGCCGGCGGTCACGTTTGCCATCACGACCGCGCCCAGGGCGTCATCGGGACTGACCCACACGGTCGCGACGAAGCCCGGCATCGAGCCGGTGTGCCCGGCCAGCAGGCGGCCGTCGCGGCGCAGCAACTGCATGCCGAGGCCGTAGCCGATGTGCCAGTCCGTCGCTTCGGGTGGGCTCGTCGGGTTGCGCATCTGCGCGACGGTGTCCGGATGCAGCACCCGGTCGTCGCCGTCGATGAGAAACGCGGCGAACCGGGCCAGGTCCGTCGTGGTCGACCACAACTGCCCGGCAGGAGCCATCAGACCGGTGTCCACGGCGGGCTCCGCCAGCAGCACATCGGCCCAGGGGTGCACCGCCCAGCCCGTCCCGTGCGGCGCGACCGGCAGCAGGGTGGTACGGGTCATCGCGAGCGGCTCCAGCACCTCGCGCCGCAGCACGTCGCCCCATGCCTGGCCACGAACCCGCTGCACCAGCGCGCCGAGCAGCGCGTAGCCGGGATTGGAGTAGTGATGGCGGTGTCCGGCCGGATGCAGCTGCGGATCGTTGCCCAGCACGTCGGCCAGGTCGGGACGCAGCGCACCCGGGGTGCGTTCCCACCACGGCCCGGGTGCCTCAGCGATCAGCCCGGCGGTGTGCGCCAGCAGGGCACCAATCGTGGCCTCGCCCGCGACCGTGCCGGGCAGATGCTCGCCCAGCGGGTCGGTGAGCGCGAGTCGCCCCTCGTCGCGCAGGCGAAGCACCAGCACCGCCAGGAACGTCTTGGTGATCGAGCCGATGCGGTACTGGATATCGCCGTCGGGCACCTGGCCGTCCACTGTGCCCCAGCCGCCCTGCCAGACAGGACGGCCGTCCCGCACCACGGCCGCGACCACCGACGGCGCCCGGCCCGCTACCTGACCGGTGGCCAACCGGTGGACCAGCGCGCGTCGAGTCTCAGGCAGCAACGGCGCCGGAGTCGATGACATGCCGGCAAACCTACCGGCTGGCGGAGTTGGGATGAGTTCGTCTCGCGCTTCCCTGCGGAAGTCGTGGCTCACCTGTTGCCGAATGCCTGCCATCCGGGCCACCGCCACCGGTCGACCCCAGGCCAGGTCGCCACGAGCCCGGCGGAGAGAACGCCGCCGAATGCCACCGTTCCCTCGTGGGACGCGTAGGCGATCCAATCGTGCTGCTCGTCGGTCCAGTAACCCTCCGGCCCCGTGTACCGCGGGGCGACGATCTCGACATCGAGCAGGTAGTCGGCCCCATACTCACGTAACTCGACCACCCGCGGCCGGCCCAACTCTCGCAGCACTCGGCGAACCTGATCCACGCCGTCGCCCTGCCACATCGACTCCTCCGTCAGCACCAGCACGTCGTGTGGAAACGCAGCACTGAGCATCGGGTGCCACCCGCCGCTCTGCACGCCCCATCGCCGCTGCAGCGACGTCCGCCAGGCCGATGACTCCTCGCGCGTGAGCACGCGCCGATACGGGACCGGGTCGGCGCGGACGTCGGCCTGCGCCGTCCAATGCTGCACCTTCGCGGCGAACAGCCGGCGCTCGTCGGCCGCGGCCTGTGCTTCGACCTCGTCGTACGGCGGCTCGGTGAGCGGGGAGTCCCCACCGTCGGCAGCCGCCAGCATCATGCTGACCAGTACGTCGACGGCGGGCAGCCGATCCGGATCGAGTCGCTCAACCTCCATCAGCATGGCTTCCACGACGTCGTAGCGGGGGAAGATCCGCTTCGCCTCGGTGGTGTAGTGGTACCCGTCGGCTCGGCAGCTACCGTCGGGCAGCCGGCCGTACTCGCTGTGAAGTTCCTCGTACCGCGTCATCAGATAGCGGCGTGACGCCCAGTGCAACGTCGTGGGATCCACCCGTGCATCCTCTCCGGTCAGTCCACGGCACCGAACCTGCCAGCTACCCGCTGCTTTCCGACAGCACCGCAACGGTGACCGCTGGCGCCTCTACCGCGCAGGGGTGCGGTGCCACCGCATCGGATCGTCCTCCAGGGCGGAGCGGTCCCAGTGCCCCTGGTCGGCTGCGGCTTTGTAGGTGCTGTGGAGGAACTCGGCGACGGCACGGTCGGGGTCCGGTGCGGCGCGGGCGACCTCGTACGGCAGCAGGAACTGCTTGAACTCGGTGCTGAAGTACGCGCCTTCGGGGCCGATCTGCTGCTCGGCGAACCCGTCGGGTTCGGGATAGGCGTAGGAGTAGAAGGCGCCTTCCTCGCCGCCGCCGGGCCAGAATCCGCAGCTGGACAGCTCGCGGGAGTAGCCCTCGGCCATGACCCAGTCCGCGCAGTTGGGCATGCCGCCGGGGTGCGGCGGGGCCGACCGGCCGGAGAAGCGGGTGCAGGCGAGGTCCATACCGCCCCAGAAGAAGTGCACCGGGCTGACCTTGCCCACGAAGTAGGACCGGAACTCGCCGAACACCCGGTCCGCCTGCACCACTTGTCGCCAGAACAGGGTGGCTGCCTCGCCGTCGTAGGAGGCGTGCTCGTAGTCCTCGGCGAAGGGGATCGCCGGGTCGACCTCGTTGGGGCGCGCCCGGATCGGCGCCTCGATCCCGAGCTGCTTGAGCATGTCCATGATCCGGGCGTAGAACTCGGCGACCGGCATCGGCGCAAGCGGGAGGCTCCGCGCGTCGCCGCTGCTGGTACGGACGTCGAGCTGGTGGCCGAGGAAATCGAACTCGATCTCGAAGGCACCCGTGCCGTACGGAATGGTCGACGTCGTCAATCCGCGCGGGCTGACGTACAGGGTGACCTGCCACCAGTGGTTGATCATCGGAGCGTGCGCCATGCGGATCTTGCCCACGATCTGAGTCCACATGTGCAGGGTCTCGCGGGTGGCGGTCCAGTCCGATACCCGCAGGCTCGGCCAGCTCGTCGTTGCCGGGCTTGTCATCGCTACTCACATCCTTGACGCGGTACATGCGAGGGTGGCGGTCGTCGTAATCGTGCCCTGCGGGCCGGCACCGGACAGAGCACCACGGTTCGATGATCGGCCGTGTTGCCCCTTCCGGGTGATCAGCGGTGCTCCGGGTTGACGCTACCGGGGCGTGCGTTGATTCCCGCAGGTCGGAATCCCACCGTACGGGTTCGTAGGCCTGCAGAACGTGTCCTTCGGCATCGTGCTGCCCACCAGGTAGATGGTGGTCACGTTCAGCACGGACGCGTTGTCGCCGTACACGTAGACGCCGTGGCCGCTGCCGTCGACGCTGACGCGCCGGGGGCGCTTGGCGAACTTCTCCCGGAGCAGCTCGCCACCTCGGTGCGGCGTGCCCGGGTCACGCAGGTTCTGCACGATGAGCACGTTGCGTGGCCCCTTGTCGTTGATCCGCACCGGCGGTTCGGACGGCTCGTGTGCCCAGTAGGCGCAGGGGGTGATGTTCGCGCTGGCCGCGCCGAACATCGGGTACCGCCTGCGGTCGGCGCTGCCGATGGGCTGACCGGCGGGCGGGGTGCCGTCAGGCCATCGCGGGAAGGATGACCCGTTCCAGCACCGTGAGCGGGGTCTGCCACTGGTCGGGGTCGTCGTAGTTGCCGGCGGTGATGGCTACGGTGAGGTCCAGGTCGGGCAGGACGAACAGGCGCTGGCCGCCGTTACCCATCCCTGCCAGCAGCCGATGGCCACCGATGGATTCGATGTACCACTGGTAGCCGTACTGTGCGCCCCAGGTGGTCTGCAGGCGCGGCTGAAGCATCGTGCGAATCCAGTCGGCGGGGACGACCCGCTGACCGTCCCAGGTTCCCTCGGCCAGCACCAGCTCACCGAGCCTGGCCAGGTCGCGGGGCGCGAGTCGCAGCCCGGACGCGGCGGACGCCACTGCGTCCGCGCCGGTCATCCACTCGAAGCTGCCGATGCCCAGCGGCGCGAACAGCACGGCCTGCGCGTACTGCGACAGCGACTGCCCGGTGCCGTCGGCGATCAGTCGGCCGAGCAGGGCGGTGGCACCGCCACAGTAGGTCCAACGGGTGCCAGGCGGTTCGAGGATCGGCCGCTGAAGGATGTACCGGTATCGGTCCGGAGCCAACTCCATCGCGATCTCGGCGTTGGCCGGGCTGTCGTACGGGAGATCTTCGCGCCACTCCACGCCCAACGACATCGTCAGCGCGTGCTCGACGGTGAGCCGGGCACGCCGGGGGTCGGCAGCCAGGTCGGGGTACTGGGGGAACCGTTGCAGGAGCGGCTCCGCCGGCGGCGGGACGAGTCCTTCGCCGAGCGCTATGCCGTACAACAGAACGGTCACACTCTTGGTGACCGACCGGATGTCGTGCAGCGTCTCGGGCCCGAACTCGACGACGCCCAGCGAGTCACCCCAGGCGAAATCCTCTCCGGCCCCGTAGTACTCCAGCACGGTGTGACCACCGCGAACCGCCGCGACGGCATGCAGACCATCAACGTGGCCGGCTCGACGTATGTGATCGAGACGGTTACGCATCTGCGTCGTCATGGGGCACTCCGGGGAGGCGATGTCGGCCATGGTTCGGGTTGACATTGTCGCATGCTATGACTCAACCTATTGATACAAGGGTTGAGACATTCGGGGGTGGTGGCATGCGACCGGCAGATCACACGGAGGTCAGGCAGTGGCTGGCCCGGCACGGCCTGGCCGACGTCGAGCCGACTCCGCTGCTCGCGGCACGGCTGGCGGTGCGCCGACGCGCCAGGCTCGCCGACAGTGCCCTGCTGGCCGGGTTCCTGATCGGCGCGGCACTCACGCACGCGTTGCGACTCACCTACGCCACGTCCTTCTGGCTGCCCCTGCTGGCGTTGACGGCGTTGGTGATCGGGGTGCTGGCGGCGCAGTGGCTGCTCGGCTGGTGGGTGCGGCGCGTCGATCAGCGGGCCGGTGGGCACCTGTCCCGGCGGGTCGCCCACCCGGTCCAACTCGGCTGGCCAGCGGTGCTCAGTCGGCCGTACGCCGTCTTCACCGTCGCCACCTTCACCAGCGCCGCGCTGCTCGCGGTGAGCGTGCTGCCGGTCTCGGACTCCAGCTTGCGGTACGGGGCGGCCGTCGTGCTGATCGGTCTCGCCGGCACCGGCGTCGGCACTGTCATGCAGCTGCGTCAGGTGCTGGCCAGCCCGGCCGTGGCGGAGGACGAGGCGTCGCTCACCGCCGATGTCATCATGCGGGTCGAGGACGCCCGAGCCCTCGTCACACCCAGTCTGACGTGGTCGCTGCCGGCCATCTTCCTGTACGGGGAATCCCTCGGCTGGTGGAACGCTGTCTCGTTGCTGCTCGTGGTGGCGGGCGTCATCGCGTTTTGCCTGATCCAGACCCGGAGCCCGGGCGCCGGGACGGCGGCGCGGCAAGCCATGGCCGTCCGATGATCGTCATCGACGCGGCCTCGCCGACACCGCCGTACGAGCAGTTGCGGGCGCAGCTCGCCCGACAGATCCAGGACCGCTCGCTGGCCGTCGGTACGAGACTGCCGACGATTCGTCGACTCGCGGCCGATCTCAGTTTGGCCGTGAACACCGTCGCTCGGGCGTACCGGGAGTTGGAGGAGGCCGGGTTGATCGAGACCCGCGGGCGGGCAGGCTCGTTCGTCTCGGCCGCCGGCGTGCAGGCTCTCGATCGGGCCCACAGCGCCGCCCGCGACTACGCGGCGGTCGTCACCAGTGTCGGCATCGATCCCGCTGAGGCCGTCCGGATCGTCGAGGCGGCTCTTGGCGTGCGGCAACGCTGATGAGTGAACCAGGACGCTCGCGAGCGGTGTGGGATCTCACCGGCCGTTGTGCAGTGCCCGGGCGATGTCCTGCCGCAGGCGTACCGTCTCTTCGTCGCGGTCACACAGCAGCAGGGTCGTGAACGGGACGGCCTTGCCCTCCGGCTGGCCGAGCGGACTGGCCCAGTGGTGTACTGCCCGGGCGAGGATACGAAAGAGTGTGTGCCGATCCTGGGTAGTGTCCGCCAACAGCCGGGGTGCGTTGTCGACGATCAGCAGGTAGCCGTCCGCGGGCAGCCAGTGCAGACAGTCATCCCGTCCCCCTCGATCGACATCCTCCCCCGCCGGCCACCTTGTCCGCCGGGCACTGGCCCGGGGCCGGGTGGCGTCAGTGCGAGAACGGCTCCAGGCAGCCGAACTCGGCAGCCGCGCCGGTGACCTCGACCATGACTCGGTCGGGTCGTACGTCGCCGATCACACAGCCCACGTTCCCGAACCGCACCGCGTACACCGCACCCGGTGGTGGGGTCTTCTGCCCGATCGGCGGTCGCATGGCGGTGACCGTGATCGCGTCTGCCTGAATGCCCAGATCGAGCAGCGCCCCCTGGGTGGACGCCGGCGACGACGTGTACGTGGGTGTCGCCTGCACGTCGCCGTCCCGGGTGCCGGGGCGCACAGCCGGACGCCAGCACGGCGAGCGCGCGAGGCCTGCGCCGGATCGCGGCCCTTGGACAGTAACGGGATCCCGACGCCCACAGAGCTGGGGCGGCCGATCGGCGCTGCCTGATGTTCAGTGGGCCGGTCCGGGCATTACCCACTCGTCGGAGGCATCGCGATGCTCCCGCCGTCGGCAGTCGATCAACGCGCCGCAGCCACTCAGCATCGGCGGGTCCGAGCGGGTCGGCATGCAGCAGGGCGAGCGGGAGCCATCGCTGCGGAGCCGCAAGCGATGAAGCGGCGAGGCGCCCCAGACATGATCATTGCCGGTAGGGTGCGTGCACCTTGCGGAAAACGGGGAGATGGCATGGGCGCGAAGACGGCGCTGTTGGCTTTCGCTGACAGTGATCTGCGACCGACGCTACTGGGTGCGACTCCGTCCGCCCCGGCAGAGGCTGAAGCCCTCGTGCGGAAGGTCTTTCCCGGGTATGACGTGACATTGGTTGGCGACAGCACTCTCGATACGACTTACCCGCCTGATGACATCACGTGTGCCACGGTGCTGCCGGGAGCCGAGATCCTGTGCGACCGCAGGCTGGTCCTGGACCGCCCTTCCGAACTGCCTGCGCATTTACTCCAGGCCGGTGCGGGCAGGCGGATCATCATGCACGGCATGCACTCGGTCGTCGACTGGTGCTGCTTCGCGGTGTGGGAGAACGGGAAGCTGGTCCGCTCCTTGAGCCTGTCACCGGATGGTGGCATCGAGGAGAACATCGGTGAGCCGTTCGACTTCGAGCGCCCGTACTGGGACGGCGGGCATCCGGTCGAACCGGTTCCGGGATGGTCCGAAGACCCGTACCCGCTGCCTTTCCATCCCTTGGATCTGGGCGAGGAGGCCCTGCGCGTCTTGTTCGGCTTCGTCCTTGAAGGGCGTCCTGAGCCGGACGACATTCTCGCGGAGACCGTTCACACACACGAGTTCCGCGTGGCTGATCCCTCGGGGGAGGAACAGGCAGCACGCGAGGCGGCCTACGAGCAGGTGAGGCGTGACATGGGGCCGCTGCGGATGTTCCGAATGGGCCCGGACGGGACGATGCAGGAGGTCGGCTGGGATGAGTGGTAGGGCCTACTGCCCTCCCGGCCGCCCGTCGGCGATTGACTCCCGCCGTGCGCGGCGACCAGCCGGACCGGCCGAGCACTCTCGGTTTCGATCATGGTCGACCGACTCCACAAGTGGCCTGGCGGGGTGAACCGCCAGGCCACGGGGGTGGCGGGTTACGGGGTCCAGACCACGTGCGGGTTCACGTGGCCGGTCCAGTTGAAGACGGCCATGTTGTCCCAGCCGTTGCCGGTGCCGTTGATGTCCGCCGGGTCCCAGCCGTTGCCTCGGATCGCGTACCAGGTCGGTTCCCAGTAGAAGACGCCGACGCCGCCGGCGTTGCGTACGGTGTTCTGCACCCAGCTGAACTGTTGTGCCTGCCCGGCCCAGGTGGCGGGGATGTTGTCGCACAGCACGGTGCCGGGGATCGCGTTGCCCTGGTGGTCGGCGTTGGCGGTGGTGAACTGGTATGCGGTCTCGGCGAGCACGACCGGTTTGCCGTAGTGGGACTTCACGTCGGCGATCACGTTGTACAGGTTCGCCAGCGAGCCGTGCCACATGCAGTAGTACGACAGCGCGGTGACGTCCCAGGTCACGCCCTGTGCTCTGATGCCGTCGTAGAACCAGCGGGCGTTGGCGTTGCTGTCCGCGTTCGCCGTGTGGATCCACACCTGGGTGCCGCTGTTGCAGGCTTTGGTGGCGCGGTAGCCCTGCTTGAGCAGGCTCGCCAGGGGCGCGAAGTTGTTGTTGACGACCTGCCCGGCCGGCCACAGCATGCCCACGTTGATCTCGTTGCCGATCTGCACCGCGTCCGGGGTGGTGCCCTGTGCTTTCAGGGCGGTGCACACGTCGTGGGTGTAGGTGTAGACGTCGTTCTGCAGCTGGCTCAGCGAGTGGTGGGCCCAGGCCGCGGGCGGATACTGCTTGCCCGGGTCGGCCCAGGTGTCCGAGTAGTGGAAGTCGATCAGGAGCTTGAAGCCCTTCGCTTTGATCGTCCTGGCCTGCTGGAGCACCTTGGCCTTGTTGTTGTAGCCGCTGATCGGGTTGTTCCAGATGCGCAGCCGCAGGTAGTTGACGCCCTTGGCGGCGAGGATGTCGTAGGGGTCGGCCTGCGCGCCGGAGGCGTTGTAGTAGCGGGCGCCGAGGTCCAGGCTGCGTTGCAGTGAGGAGACGTCGGCGCCGCGCATGGTGAGGGTGTTGGCGGCCTGCGCGGGGGCGGTCAGGGCCAGCGGGGCCGCGAGGACGACCACCGCCAGGAATGCCCGGAGGGACGGTTTCATGGCGCTCCTTCACGTGGAGGATGCGATGCCCAGAGATGGGTCCAGCGTGGCGACAAGCCCATTAGATCGAAGCCAATCAATCATACGCGTCGCGGTCGGCCGCGCGTAGGCGCTCGTCGGGGACCGGCCCCGGTCAGGATTCCACCTCGGGTTCGTCCGTGTCGGGGCCGCCGGGCCGCGGTGTGGCCCGCAGGCGTACGCGGGTGATGGCCCGGCCTGTCACCTCGGCCACCTCGGCGGTCAGACCCGGCAGCTCGACCACTTCGCCGGGCGTCTTGGGAATGTGACCGAGGTGTGCCAGGACAAGACCCGCCACCGTGGTGTAGTCGCCTGGCTCGAGCGTGTCCTCGTCCAGGTCGACGCCCACGTCCGGCAGATCGTGCAGCGGAAAGCCGCCCGACATCAGCAGTGACCCGTCCGCCTCCCGCACCGCCGCCTGCACGTCCCGGTCGGTTTCGTCGTAGATCTCCCCGACGATCTCCTCGACCAGGTCCTCCATCGTCACGATGCCGTCGATGGCGCCACGCTCGTTCACCACGAGGGCGAACTGCTGCCGCTGCGACCGCATCTCCCGAATCGCCTCGGTGACCTTCAACGTCTCCGGTAGATACAGCGGCGCGCTGACGTGTTCGGCGACCGTGCCCTCCCGGTCGAGCAGGTCACGCATGTGCACCACGCCGACGGTGTCGTCGAGGCCGGCGCGGCCCACGACCGGCGCGCGGGTCTGCCCCGATCGGCCCAGTTCGCGCAGCGCCTGCGGTGCGGTCAGCGATTCGGACAGGGTGACCACCTCGCGGCGCGGGACGAGGATCTCCCGCAGGTTCCGCTCGGCCACCTCGAACGCCCCAGAGATGATCATGCGGTGTTCGGGGCTGAGGTCACGCTGCGCGGCGACGATGTCCCGCAGTTCCTCGGTGGTGACCTCCTGACGGCGGGCCCGTGGGTCTCCGCCCGTCAGCCGGACCACCGCATCGCTGGCCTTGCCCAGCAGCCACACCACCGGACGGGAGAACGCCGACAACGCGTCCAGCGGGCGGGCGACCAGCAGCGCCCACCCCTCCGCCCGCTGCATCGCGATCCGCTTCGGCGCCAGCTCACCCAGCACCAGGGTGACGAAGGTCAGCACGATGGTGACCAGCACGATCGCGACCGGCTCCGCCGCCGACCCCAGGAACCCCAGCGGCCCCACCAGCGGCGCCGCCAGTGACACCGCGGCGGCCGCCGAGGCCAGGAACCCGGCCAGGGTGATGCCGATCTGAATGGTGGCGAGGAAACGGTTGGGATCGCGTGCCAGCCTCGCCAACACCCGTCCCGCCCGGGAGGTGCGCTCCAGGCGCTGCAGCTGACTCTCCCGCAGCGACACCAACGCCATCTCGCTGCCCGCGAACACCGCGTTCACCAGCACCAACACCAGCACCAACGTGACCTGCACGCCATAGCCGCCCACGGCCTGTTCGACGCCTCCTCGACCGGGCACCGCCCGCAGCCTCGACCGTAGGGGCAGGTCGATACACGGTGTCGACTCCCCTATGGTGAGGGTTGGGCGGGCAGTCTGTGCCCGCTTGTCCTCAGCTGCACCACGACTCCTCATCCTCGCTCCCGTGATGACGGGGGTTGGGAAGCTGGGCTGGGTAGACCGGGCGGACCTACCAGGAGGCCCGCCCGGGGTGGCGATCTCAGTGTCCGCGTACCTCGGCGGCAGCCGCGACCAGGTGCCGCAGCGACGCTTCGACCTCGGGATAGCTGCGGGTCTTCAGGCCGCAGTCCGGGTTGACCCACAACCGTCGGGCCGGCACGGCCGCGACCGCCCGGTGTAGCGCCTCGACCATCTCCTCACGCGGCGGCACCCGGGGTGAGTGGATGTCCCAGATCCCGGGGCCGACGCCCCGGCGGTAGCCGATCGCGGCGAGGTCGTCGAGGATCTCCATCTTCGACCGGGACGCCTCGATGCTGGTGACGTCGGCGTCGAGGGCGTCGATGGCGGTGATCACCTCACCGAACTCCGAGTAGCACAGGTGGGTGTGGATCTGGGTGTCGTCGGCGACGCCGCTGGTGGCCAGTCGGAACGCGCCGACGGCCCAGTCCAGGTATGCCTTCTGGTCAGCCTTGCGCAGCGGCAGCGTTTCGCGCAACGCCGGTTCGTCGACCTGGATGACCCGGATTCCTGCCGACTCCAGGTCGTGGCACTCGTCCCGCAGGGCGAGCGCGACCTGGTCGGCAGTGTCCGCGACAGGCTGGTCGGTACGGACGAAGGACCAGGCCAGGATGGTGACCGGGCCGGTGAGCATCCCCTTGACCGGCTTGCTGGTCAGCGACTGCGCGTAGGTGGACCACTCCACCGTCATCGGTGCCCTGCGCGCCACGTCGCCGTAGATGATCGGCGGCCGGACACAGCGGGAGCCATACGACTGCACCCAGCCGTGTTCGGTGGCGGCGAAACCGTCGAGCTGCTCGCCGAAGTACTGCACCATGTCGTTGCGTTCCGGTTCGCCGTGCACGAGCACATCCAGACCCAACTGCTCCTGCAGCCGGATGACATGCTCGACCTCGGCGCGCATCCGCGACGCGTAGCCGGCGTCGTCGAGGCTGCCGGCGCGGTGTGCGGCGCGGGCCTTGCGCAGCTCGGTGGTCTGCGGGAACGACCCGATCGTGGTGGTCGGCAGCTCCGGCAGCCCCAGCCGTTCCTGCTGGCGGGCCGCCCGGCTGGCGTAGTCGCCGCGCTGCCGGTCGGTGGGGCGCAGTGCGGCGAGGCGTCCGCGGACGTCGTCGTGGCGCCAGGCCGCCGGGATGGCCGGCAGCGGTGCGGGCAGCGCGGTGGTGCCGTCGCGCAACGCGCGGCCGAGCAGGACGACTTCGTCGACCTTCTGCCGGGCGAACGCGAGCCGCGCGGCCAACCGGGGGTCGAGGCGGGCTTCGGCGGTCAGGTCGACCGGGACGTGCAGCAGGGAGCAGGACGTGGACACGGCGACGTGGTCGGCCAGCCCGGCGACCGTCGCTCCGGCCGCGATCGCGGCGCGCAGGTCGGTACGCCAGATGTTTCGTCCGTCGACCAGGCCGGCGACGATGGTCCTGCCGGCCAGTGGGCCGGCGGCGGCGAGTCGGTCGAGGTTGCCCGGGCCGGCGACCAGGTCCAGGCCGATTGCTTCGACCGGGGTGTCCAGTAGCGCCGGCAGGGCGGCGCCGAGGTCACCGAAGTAGGTGGCGACGAAGATCTTCGGCCGGTGCGTGAGTTCACCGAGCCGGATGTAGGCGCGGCGTAGGGCGTCGATCTCGGCCGGGGTGCGGTCGGCGACGTAGGCGGGCTCGTCCAGCTGGATCCAGGCCACCCCCGCCTCGGCGAGTGCCGTGAGGATCGCGGCGTACGTGTCGACCAGGTCGTCGAGCCGGGCGAACGGATCGTCGCCCTTGGCCAGCAGCAGGAACGTGGCCGGCCCGATGAACACCGGTCGGGTGGTGATGCCCAGGTCGCGGGCCTCGGCGTGCTCACCCAGCGCCTTCGCCGGGTTCGCGGTGAAGACGGTGTCGGGGCCGATCTCCGGCACCAGGTAGTGGTAGTTGGTGTCGAACCACTTCGTCAGTTCCAGCGCCGGCTCGGCGTCGACGCCGCGGGCCATGGCGAAGTAGGTGTCCAGCGCGGGCAGGCCCAGCCGGGCGAAGCGGGTGGGGATCGCGCCGACGGCGACGGCCGTGTCGAGGACCTGGTCGTAGTAGGAGAACGTGTTCGACGGGATCGCGTCGAGGCGGGCGTCGTGCAGCGTCCGCCACACCTGCGCGCGCAGCCCGGCGGCGGTGCTTTCCAGAGCGTCGACGTCGATGGTGCCGGCCCAGTACGCCTCGACGGCCTTCTTCAGCTCACGATCGACGCCGATACGTGGGTAGCCGAGCACAGTGCTCTGGCCGAATGCGGTAGTCACCTGTGGGGTCCTTCCCTCGAAGTGCCCAGCGGACCCGGGAGGGAAGGCAGGCACATCTCACGGTGCCCGCTTCCGCCCTGGCCCTCCCGAGAGGCCGCCGGCGGCGCACACCGGTGGCGTGCGCAGCGCTGGCAGGTCTTCGGACTCGCGGGCATGACACGAGGTCACCTACTGGCCGTCGCTTCCCGGACCTGGCGGTCCAGTGCTTCGTTGACGGCGGTCGTTCCCACTCACCGCTGCGGGGCAGTCCCGGTCTCTCACCGGGTTCCCTCTTACGACACCCCACCCTGGCGGGATGGGGCGAACCAGCGCCGCTCGCCATCGTACGGGCCTGACGGTCGTCTCCGCGTCACGCTGTCCGACGTGCGGGATGGATGTCAGGTCGAGGACGCCGGGGTCGGTGGCGTGTCGGACGTGGTACGGGCCGGTGTGTCGAAGGTTCGAGGCGTTTGGTGTGTACGCGTTGGTCGTCTCGGCTGATCGACCAGCATGGCGTCTCTCCCTTGATCGGCCGGTCAGCCGCTACTCGTACAGTCCCGACGCAGGGCCGTTCGTTTGACAGCCCCACACGGACGTACCCAAGTGACCCAGGTCGGATGCGGCCGGCCGGCGCTGGCGTCCGCCTTCCACCCGCTCAGGCGTTGAGGTACGCCAGGACGGCGAGGACGCGCCGGTTGTCGTCATCGGAGGGCGGCATGTCGAGTTTGGTGAATATGTTGTTGATGTGTTTGCTCACGGCCTTCTCGGTGATGCGGAGCTTGGCTCCGATCGCCGCGTTGGAGCGACCTTCGGCCATTTCACCGAGGACGTCGCGTTCTCTGGGGGTGAGCACCGCCAGCGGCTCTCGGCGGGCGAGGAGTTGCGAGATGACTTCATGGTCCATGGCGGTACCGCCGGCGGCGACCCGGCGCACGGCGTCGACGAACTCGCCGACGTGGGACACGCGGTCCTTGAGCAGGTAGCCCACGCCGCCGTGTGGCGTGCTGAGCAGTTCGCGGGCGTACAAGGGCTCGACGTGCTGGGAGAGCACGAGGATGGGCAGGCCGGGAATCTGGGTACGAGCGGCGATCGCAGCCTGCAGACCTTCGTCGGTGAATGTCGGCGGGAGACGGACGTCGATGACCGCCACCTGGGGCCGGTGGGTGGTCAGGGCGGGCAGCAGGGCCGGGCCGTTGTCGACGGCGGCGACGACGTCGAAGTCGTAGGCCCGCAGGATTCGGGTCAGCCCGTCCCGGAGGAGCGCGTGGTCCTCGGCGATGACAACGCGCACGGCAACTCCATGGTGATGACGGTGGGCCCTCCGAGCGGACTCGACAGGGCCATCGTGCCATCGAAGGCGGCCAGGCGGCGTTCGATGCCCCGCAGACCGGTGCCGGCCGCGGGGTCGCCGCCGCCCACGCCGTCGTCGGAGACCACCATCGTCAGCGTTGCGTCCGTGTGCCGCAGGGACACCGATCCGGTGTGGGCACCGCTGTGGCGGACCATGTTGGTAAGCGTCTCCGCGACGGCGAAGTACGCGGCCGACTCGACCGGTGTGTCGAGGCGGCCGGGCAGGTCGACATCGACTGTGATCGGCACGGGCAGGCTGAGCGCCAACGCCCGCACCGCGCCGTCCAGCCCGCGTTCGGCCAACACGGGTGGGTGGATGCCCCGGACCAGGTGCCGCAGCTCGACAAGTGCGGCGCTGCTCGCTTCACGCGCTTCCGCGAGCATCTCGTGGGCTGCGGCCGGGTTCCGGTCGATCAGTTCGTCGGCGAGACCGATCGTCATGCCCAGCGAGACGAGCCGCGCCTGGATGCCGTCGTGCAGGTCGCGCTCGATGCGACGCAGCTCAGCTGCCTGGGCGTCCACCGTGTCGGCGCGCGTCGCGGTCAGCTGGGTGACCCGCAGGCGAAGTTCGGCGGCCTTGGTCGGTGCGAGCAGGAGTCGGGCGAAGTACGCGTCGGCGCGCCGTAGCCAGGGCGCCACCCACAGACCGCCGGCCAGGATGGCGGCGCCTTGCGGCAGGCAGATCAGCCCTTCACCGAATGTGTCGATGGACCAGACGGTGCCGTAGCCGTACCAGTCGGTGCCGAGCCAGATCCACAGCGGTGTCAGCGTCAGACCCATGATCCCGTACAGCGGCACGGCCAGTGAGATCGCGCCGAGGGTGGCCCCGACGATCCCGCCGGGCAGCAGCCAGGCGAGGTCGCGCCAGGTGGCCGGGTCCGTGACGATCCATCGGAAGCGCCGCCAGCCGCCGACGATGCCCCGCTGCGGGGGCGGCTGGTAGGGGCGTGGCACCGGGACCCCGGCCCAGGCGGCACGCCGGCGTTCGAGATCCGCTCGCTTACGGACCAGCGTCGTCGTCCAGGACACCAGCGCCATGCCGAGCAGCGGCACCGGGACCAGGACCAGCGCCAGCAGCGATACGACGAGCAGCGCGACGTTGGCCAGGGCCAGGCCGATCGCGGCCAGACCGGCGAGCACCGCGCGTACACCCCGACGCGCCCACTCGTACGTCCGCTCGTCAGGCCCGGCCACGTCCACGGGTGCCATTGTGCCCGCGCGACCGCCGTTTCTCGGGGGTGCTAGCACCCCCGATCGGCGGGGTGACAGCGTTCCTGACAGCGCCCGTCCGAGGCGGTCTGCTGGAATCATGACGACTACCACGAGACCGTCGCAGTCGACGACCGGCAGTGACTTCGCCGTCCTGTCCCGCCGGATCACCGACGCCGGGTTGATGCGCCGCCGGCCCGCCTACTACGTCGTCCGGCTGAGCATCGTCACGCTGATGTTCGTCGGCGGTTGGGCGGCCTTCTTCGCCCTCGGCTCCTCCTGGTGGCAGATGATCACCGCCGTGTTCCTCGCCGTCACGTTCGCCCAGGTCGCACTCGTGGCGCACGACCTGGCGCACCGCCAGGTGTTCCGCACCAGACGTCCGAGCGCGGTCGCCGGGATGCTGGCCGGCAATCTCGGCATCGCAATGAGCTACGGCTGGTGGATGGACAAGCACACCCGTCACCACAACAACCCCAACCACGACGACCTCGACCCGGACGTGGCTCCCGAGGTGCTGGTCTGGACCACCGACTCGGCGGTCGGCCGGCGCGGGTTGAAGGGCTTCATCACCCGGCACCAGGCCGCGCTGTTCTTCCCGCTGCTGACGCTGCTCGCCGTCAGCTTGAAGGTGTCGAGCGTCAAGGCGTTGCGCGACGGCACGGTGAAACAGCGGCGTGCGGAGAGCGCGCTGCTGATCCTGCACGCCGTCGGCTACCTCGGCGCGCTGGTGCTCGTTCTCTCGCCGTTGCAGGCCGTCGCCTTCCTGCTGCTGCACCAGGCGCTGTTCGGCGTCTACCTCGGCATGACCTTCGCTCCCAACCACAAGGGCATGCCGCACCCGACGGGCACCGAGGACTATCTCCGCAAGCAGGTGTTGACCTCCCGCAACGTTCGGGGGAACCGGCTGGTCGACGCGGCGCTCGGTGGCCTGAACTACCAGATCGAACATCACCTGTTCCCCGGCATGCCGACGCCCAACCTGCGCAAGGCACAACCGATCGTGCAGGCGTACTGCGCCGAGATCGGCGTCGCCTACGTACAGACCGGTCTCGTCACCTCCTACCGCCAGGCCCTGCGACACCTGCACGAGGTGGGCGCCCCCGCACGCGCCGAACACGCACGGCGCTGATCACGGGGAGACGTCGTTGACGAAGTCACTGAGCGCGCGGCGCCGCCAGACACCGTTGCGGCTGCCGAGGCCAGGAACCCGGCCAGGGTGATGCCGATCTGAATGGTGGCGAGGAAACGGTTGGGGTCGCGCGCCTGCCTCGCCAACACCCGTCCCGCCCGGGAGATGCGCTCCACGCGCTGCAACTGGCTCTCAGTCTCCCGTACTGACGGGTCGGGACGACCGCTGCGGCCAGGCTACAACCCAACGATCTGGACCCAGGCGGATTCGAACAACGAAGATGGCAGCGCAGGCACGGGACTCCATCGGCCACGAAGCGTAGAGAACTCCGATGACCGATGGACCCGTGCCTGCTTGCTACGTCTGGGCATCTCTGCCCAGACGCCCCACCTATTGCTGATCGCTCTTGGTACCGCTCCACCCCGCGCTCATTTCAGGAACTCCGCAATCTCCTTCTCAAAGGATTCAACGTCGCGATCAGCACACAAGAGGAAGGTGTGGAAGGAGGAAGGCTTACCTGAACTTTGAGAATTGTACGGACTTGCCCAGTGGCGACCCGCGCGAGCAAGTATACGAAAGAACTCCCTCCTGCCCTCGACGCTTTCTGGAAGGACACGAGGAGCGTCTTCGACAACAACCACATAGTGGTCAGCCGGAATCCATCGGAGGTCACGGACACATTCGGAGAGGGCTGGCCAATTCCATCCAAAATAGCTGGGAAAGTTGAATGCATCGGAGAAGCTCTCGAAAATGTCATCCGCACTTGCCATTTCCATCCCACGCAAGTTGGCCACCGCAACGAGACCAGATGGCGGAACAACATCACGTAAGGCGAGAACGGCGTCGCCGGAAAGAACCTGAATATAATTAGGAGAAGTTGTCCACATTTTTATGATCCCGGTACGGCCACAATGAACGTTTGATAATGGGTGGGAGAGTAGTATATAGACCCGTCCGATCCGGTAACAATCCTTTCGCCGCCCGGGTTTGGGTTACTTCGAGACTGAACCGCCCCCCACTCTCGGTAGTGGATTCTATTGCCCGAACTGTCAACGGCCGGAAGAATGTATCCGCCATTCTTTCCAGAGTTCTCGAATGCCTCCGGCACGGAAGGCCCTCTGAACTGACTGCCAGCACCCTGCGCCTCAACACCATACCGTTGTATATCACGAATAACAGCCTGAGACTCCGCAGGAATAGATTTTGGGACCCATCCACTCAGTCTGGCAGTGTTTCCCAGCGTGGCACCCGCCGGGAGCTTACCGCCCGCTGCACCGAGTACCGCAGCAAGGGCCACCGCTTGAGTGTCCTCGCAATTGTCCGTGCACTGACCTGCGATGCCGGCCAGCGCACCGACGGCGAGGAAGCAACCGGCGCCGGCCGTTCCCGCGCAGAGCACGGCGCCGACGGTCGCGACGACGGTGGAGACCACGACTCCGTCGAGGGCCTCCCAGTAGTCCTTCCACCCTGGTGAGCCATACATGGCATTGCGGAGGCGAACCATGATGGCGTTGTATGCGTGCGAGCCGGGAATGTTCCAGGTGTCGGGGTTCTGGTCGATGACCATCTTGATGTAGCTGTTGAGTTGCCGTGCCTTTTCCGCGGGAATGGTCGGCACGTTGGCCGTGGGGTTCTGCCCGCTTCCGTTGCCGCCGGTGGCCTGCCCAGGGCTGGTGTTCTGGCCGCCACCACCGCCATTCATCTCACAGCGGCGCTGTGCGGATCCGGTGTAGTTGTAGCACTCGTCGCGCGGCGGAGTCGCGCTTCCGCTGTCACCGCCGCATGTGTAGGCGCCCTCGCAGGGGATCAGCCCACTCGGGTCGCTCATCGTGACCGGGGTGCTGTTGCTGTAGGTGTACCCGTTCCAGGACTGCGGGTCTGCCTGGTTGAAGATCGGGTCGACGGAGACGAACCGGCCGGTGACGGGGTCGTACTCGCGGGCGCCGAGGTGGGTCAGCCCGGTGTTGTCGATGGTGCCGCCGACGAAGCCCTTGTCGTTGGCCCAGGTGGGGCTTGCGCCTCGGGAGTTGCCGTACGGGTTCTGCCGACGCACCGTGGCGGTCTGTGCGGCGGTGGCACTGATCGACACGTTCGCCGTGCCCTGGTGGTCGGAGGCCAACCACGTCAGGCCGGCGGCGGTGCGCGAGGCGACGAGGGATCCGCTGTACGTGTAGTAGCGGGTGCAGGTGGTCGCCCCCGTGGTGTTGCTGTAGCGCAGTTCCTGCCCGGGTAGGTACAGCGTCTTGCCGGTCGGATCGCGGCGGACCAACCGGTTGCCGTCCGCGTCGTAGATGTACGTGGTGGTGCCGGTCGAGTCGGTGCTGGTTTCCAGCTTTCCCTCGGGATCCCAGGTGAGCACCTGAGATCCGGTGCCGCTGGGGCAGGTGTTCGTGGTCGTCCCCGCCGGCCGGCAGATCGTGTTGCCGGATTCGTCGTACCGGTAGTTCTGGGTCAACGAACCGGTCGTGGTCTGCGAGAGTGTGTGTGGCTGCGCTGCCTGAGCGGCCGGATAGTCGTACGTCGTGGTGGTGTTGCCGACACTTGTGTGCACGACCTGGCTTGTGCGGTTGCCCGCCTTGTCGAACGACCAGGAGTGCCAGTACGGTGCCGGGCCGCCGAGAGCGGTGGCCGAGGGCGCGGCAGCGCAGTCGCCGCCGCTCGGGGTCCAGGCCTCGGTGAGCCTGCGCAGGTAGTCGTACGTGAAGCATTGGGTGTCGTCGACCGGGTCCGGCGCGGCGTCCACCGCCTTGGTGATGTTGCCGGCGTGGTCGTAGGTGTAGCGGACGTCGGACAAGGTGTGGGGGGCGACCGTGTCGCGGTCGACCCGGACGCCGGTGAGTCGGCCGGTCTCCAGTTCCCGGGTGAACCGCTGCCACACCCGACCACCCGCTGTGTCATCCGTGTCGAGGGTCAGTTGGTCGAGTTGACCGAGGGCGTTGTAGGTCGTGCCCACCACGTACGACATGTTCGTCGAGCCGTACAGCGAGCTCATCGTGAGCGCTTGCCCGAGCGCGTCGTAGGTGTAGGACAGCGTCTCGGCCGGCAGGTCACCGCCGGTGGACGGCAGCGAGGTCGTGGCCAGGCTGCCATCGACGTTGTACGTGTTGCTGTAGTTGTAGGTACCGGCCAGGTTGGTCTCCGCACCGGGAATGATCACCTGTGTCCCGGTCGGCTGGTACTGGTCCGTGTAGCCGGTGATTTTCGTCTGGTAGGATGCCCCGCCGACAAATCGGGTCGACTGCGACAGGCGGCCCTTCGCGATCGTGTCGTAGATCCATTGGGCGCGCATGGTGCCGCCCACAACGTTGTCGTACGTCCCCCGCTTGCGGCCCAGCGGGTCGTACAGGTATGCCAGCTTCTTACCCCGCGCGTCGGTGGACGTGGTGACTCGATCGCCGGCGTCGTAGGTGAGGGTGGTGACGCCGGTGTCCGGATCGGTGGTCTTGATCCGGCGCCCCTGCAGGTCGTACTCGTAGCGCCACTGGTTGCCCATGGCGTCGGTGACCCGGTCGAGTTGCGCCTTGCGGTTGTAGGCGTAGGAGGTGGTGTCCCAGGAGCCCGCCGTGCCCGGTGTCGGGGTGGTGCCGTGGTACTGGCGTACCGCGATGGTCCGGTCTCGGGCATCGGTGAGGGTGGAGGTCGCGGTGCCCCCGGCAGGTGGGGTCGTGTCGGTGCGGTCACCGGCGTAGTAGAAGGACGTCCGCCAGCGTTCCACGTCGTAGGGCTGGAAGATGGCGGCGGTCGGACGTCCGGCGCCGTCGAAGACGGTCCGGCTCTGGGTCGGTACGAGGGCCCGTTCGGTGGCGGTCACGAGTGTCGTGCCGGGCACCCCGGTCGCGTGGTAGCTGCCGAACACCGTGGCTTGGCGGCCGGCGGTGTCGTAGAAGGTGTCGGTGAGCAGGCGGCCGCCCGAGGGTGAGGGCGACTGGGTCTGCCGGACTCTGAGCAGCCCGTCGTAGAGGGCGTAGATGGTGTTGTACGCACCGGCGGCGTTCAGCCGAGACGAGGAGACCACAGTGGCGGCGTTGTTGCGGATCAGGTAGCTGAAGGTGGCGCTGGCCGACTGGGTCGCCTTGTCCCGGCCCGGCAGCCACACCGCGGTCAGCCGGCCGAGACCGTCGTAGCTGAGGTCGGTCCGCTTGTTGTTGGGGTCGACGATCGACGAGTTGCTGCCCCACGCCGGGTTCACCGTGGTCGTGGCGACATGCAGCAGCGGGTTGGTGACCGTGGTGGCGGTCACCGGTCCACCGGTCGCGGGGGTGTACGCGGTGGTGGTCTTGGCGCCCAGCGCATCCCACGACCCGGTGACCCGCCCGTTCGCGTCGTACTGACCCTGCGACACCGTGGCGAAGGTGGGCGTGCCCGCGCTCCAGGCCGTCATCTTCTCGGTCTTTGTCGCCAGCCCTCGGGTGGGCGCGGTCCCGAAGGCCTGGCCGTCGAAGCTGGTCCGCTCGTCCGACACCACGTCCGCCTCGGTCAAGGTGCCCGTCGTGGCGGAACACTGCACGGCGTACGTCTGGGTGCGGTGTGTCTTGTCCATCAGCCACAGCGTCGTGTTGCGCGGGGTGTAGGAAATCTTCTGGCACTGCTCGTCGCCGTTGACCCCGTCCTGACCGAAGTCGTCGATCTGGACGGGCATGCCGAGCGAGTCGTACGTGGTGGTGGTCCTGGTGACTCGCTCGCCGCGGCCCGCGTCCAGGGTGGTGTAGGCGCGTGTGGTGGCGACCCGGGCGAACCGGGCGGTCACGGTGTCACCGTTGATGGTGCGGGTCGCGGTCGCGGCGGAGCCCCATGGGTCACTGGTCTCGCGGCTCACCACCGCCCCGCCTGGCCCGTTGAAGGTCTTGACCTCGCGGGTCATGCCGGCGAACCAGTCCGCGTCGGTGATCCCGTCGACGGTGACCGACCTGGTGCCGCCCGACGGCGCGGCCCGGTCGCCGTGCATGCCCCGGAAGTAGCGGGTCTCGGTGTAGGTCCGCTCCCCCGCATCGCCCGTGGTCACGGCGACCCGGCCGTAGCCCCGGAAGCTCGACCAGGTCTTGTATTCCTTCTCGATCAGGCCGTCGTCGTCGCTGTAGTGCCAGGCCGCGCCGTCGAGGTAGCTGTAGTTGTGGACCACCCGGGGGCTGCCCTGTGGTGGGGCACCGCCGGTGTTGTCCTGCTCGTAGATGGTGGTGACCACGTACTTGTGAAACCAGTCGGTGACCGGACTGGAGTAGCCCTCCGGGGTCCACACCGACGGGTAGCAGCGTTTCGTGTTCGTGTGGGGCGTGGGTGTCTGGCCGGCGACACAATCCCGCTCGGAGTAGGTGATGTTGATGGTGCCGCCGGTCTCCGTCTGGATCCTGGCGATCCGCCACCAGTTCATCGCCGCCGCGAAGTCGATCGTGTCCACCCGGTTGGGCAGCTGAACCCCGGTGAACTCGATGTCCGGCACGGTCGTGGTGGTGCCGACCAGCCCGGCGTGCGAGATCTTCGACAGCCACAGGCCGGCCCGGGTGCCGTCACCCGGGTCAGGAAAGGTGTGGGTCAGGGTCCAGCGCTCGACATCGGAATAGGAGCTGCCGGAGCGGATCTGCGTGGTCACCGTCGCCAGTCGCTTGGTGGTCCAGAAGGTGGGCGCGAACACGGTGCCGCAGTTGGACCCGGTGCACTGCTGGTCCCACGGCGTGTCCGGCCAACGCACCGCGTTGTGCGTGGTGCAGTCGGACAGGCAGCGGTCCGCCACCCCGAAGACCACCTGGGATGGCGCCGGGGAGTTCAGCACCGACTCCACTCCGCCGTTGCGTCGTGTGCCGTATGCGATGCGGGTCAGATAGCCGGCCCGGTCGTACGACGTGGCGTCACTGGCAGTGAGGTTGCGGCCGTACTTGTTGGTTTCCTTCGCGTACCAGTAGGAGACCGAGTTGCCGTGCACATCCACCACGTAATCGAGGTTCCAGCGCCAGGCCTGGGCACAGTCGGAGTCGGTGAACGCGCTGGCATGGCAGGGCTCGCCCGGCTCGTTGCCGAACACCGGCGCGGTGAGCGTGGAGTTCGTGACCGGGTCGCCGGTGGCCCATCCGGGCAGCCGGTGGAGGCCGAACCAGTACTGGGTGCCGTCCGTGGTGGTCACCACCCAGTACTCGCCGTTGTTGTCACCGTTGCTGGCACCCGTCTTGCGTTCGATCCGGGAGCCGTCGTCCGAACGCAGGTGCCAGCGCCCCTCGGTGGCGTTGTACAGCAACTCGCCCGAGTGCCCGGCGAGGGAGAGCGTGGCGTTGTCGGTCTCCCAACACAGGTCGCTGGTCTTCTTGGTGTTGTTGGCCGAGCCGCCCATGTCCTGACCACAGCTGACGTACCGGCGCTCGATGAACCCGCCCGGGTTCGCCTCGAAGCCTTCACCCACCCACGACGGTTGGTTGTTGCTCGCTGCCTGCCGACCGTCGACCGACTGCGACGAGTACGACAGGGCCAGGCTCGGCGCGGGTCCGCCGAGCGACGGCGGCACCCGCATCGGGTACGACCAGTTGAACGAGCCGGAGTTTCCGCCGGCGGTCCAGGTCGACGAGGGCTGCAGCGAGGTGGCCTTGTAGTCGCCGGCCGCGCTGGAGTCACCTGCCGTCACCGCCACCAGGCTGTTGACCCCGGAGATCGGCACGTCGGCCGAGACGGTGCGCGTCTTGAGGTCATTTGTCGACCGCAGGGGCGTGCCGGCGCAGGCCGGGGCGTCGGGCTCGGTGAGCGCGCAGGTGGGCAGCGACACCAGGCGCAACCGACCGGCCCAGTCCGCGCCGTAGGCGGTGGCGAACTGCCCGTAGTCCACACTCAGCCGCGCGCTGCTCGCGCTCGCGGAACCGTCACTGCGGCCCACCCGGAGCAGGACACCGCGGATGCGGCCCCGTTCGGTCGCGGTTCGGTCCAGCACCTCCACCCGGACCCGGGCGGGGGCGGTGGCCGGGGCGAGCGTCCGCCCTGCCGAGGAGACAGCACCGGCGACCGGCGCGGCGACCCGGACCGGAAGCGCACCTGCCTTGGCCGGTCGCGAGGCCGCACCGGCGGCGATGTTCACCTCGACGGCGCCGGCCGTCGGCCAGGTCGGCGCGGGTTGGCGGGCCGCCTCGGGCATCACGGATGGCGCCTTTTCGGTGCCCGCAACCACGGGGGACACCGGCACCGTCGGGATCTTCTGCGCTGCCGGGGGCTGGTACGACGCCTTCCCCGAGGCGGGTGTCGGCACGCCCAGCAGGCCGGTGGCCATGACTACCGCGGTGACTGCGGCCACCCCTAGGCGAAATCGACTGCCACTCTTACGTGGCAGGTTGGGCGATCGGACTGCGTCCATACTGGCTCTTCGAAGTTAAGCGGGGTTGAGGTGTCCGCGGTGGCGTCGGGTGGTGGCG